>JAYUOQ010000515.1:0-6548 GCA_043760685.1 Armatimonadota bacterium
GATAACAATGTATTTCATTCCGGCATTCTTTGCCGCACCGACGATCTTCTTAGCATCAAAGTTAACTGGATTGAATTGCTTTTGCAATGGCTCCCAATCGATAGCCTGGATTTTGGCTGTGTTCATGAGCCACTCAGATGCACCCGGATAAATCTTGCCTTTCCAGGTTCCAGCGGGGATGGAATACAGCCCCCAGTGAATGAACATTCCAAAGCGACTCTCTCGCCACCAAGCCATGCGAGCATCCTTTTGCTCCTTGGTTTCGTGGGTAAAGTCCTTGCCAATTGTTGGCGACGCATAAAGCCCAAATTTACTAATTTTTACTTTGCCAAGGTACTTGGTAACCTTAACCGCGAGGTTGGTAGCCGTGACCGGGTTACACCGAATGAGCTTCTTGTTGCCAATCGTCGTTCCCGAAGCTATATCGGTCCAGACGCCCTTAATCTCGGCTTGAACCGTAAACGCAGCCACGTTTTGACCTTTCGAGATGTCCTCGCCTAGTTCGATCGTGTCGAATGTCGTTGGACCGTTCAATCGGAAAGGGAATGCGCTGTCGTTGTCATCAGTTTTAAAGGCGAGATTCTTCGCGAAAGTCTTCGAAATTCTTTCTTGGAATCCATTGAGAGACTTGATGTCTGCATCAGAAATGAGACCCTTATCGTTGGGGGGAACGTTGAGCAAGAAAGAGCCATTGTTGCCAACGGATTTGTAATACAGCTCTTCAAGTTGCGCAGGAGTTTTCACCTTTGCGTCTTCCGTTTTGCGCCAGAACCAGCCTGGACGAATGCTGACGTCGCACTCGGCAGGAACCCAGTGAGTCCCATTGGCGCTCCCTTCGCCTAGCTCCTTCGAAAGGGAAGTTCCAGGAACGTAGCGGTCTCGATTGAGAGTTGCCCAGTTGGTATCCGAAGCAATCCCGCTTTCGTTGCCAACCCATCGCACATCAGGACCTGCGTCGCTAAAGATCACGGCGTTTGGTTGGAGTTTACGAACGGTCGCAATGTATCGCTTCCAATCGTATTCTTGCCGTTTGCCATTGGGACCCTCGCCGTTTGCACCGTCGAACCAGACTTCAAAAATTGGTCCGTAGTTCGTCAGAACTTCATGAAGCATTCCGTCGAATGTGTTGTTATAGCCCTGGGTTCCGTATGTTGGATGGTTACGATCCCAAGGCGATAGATAGACCCCCATCTTGATGCCTTCCTTTTTGCAGGCAATCGAAAGCTCTTTGAGGATGTCTCGCTTGAAAGGCGATTGAGCAACAGTGTGATTTGAAAGCTTACTTGGCCACAGGCAGAATCCGTCGTGATGCTTTGCCGTGATGATGACGCCTTTCATCCCTGCTTTCTTAAAGGTCTTTACCCATTGATTGCAGTCAAGTTGAGTTGGGTTAAAGGTTTCAGGCCGTTCCTTGCCGTTCCCCCATTCTTGTCCAGAAAAGGTATTTGGTCCGAAGTGGACGAAGGCGTAAGTCTCCATCTTGTGCCACTCTAGTTGGCTTGGAGTAGGGACAGGACGTTGAGCTATAGCCATAGCAGAGAGTAAAGCAACGACAACGGCAAACGCACGGTGCATGGGAAATTATAGTTGATTTTGAAGTCGAACAAACACAAAAAAGCCCCGAAGCCAAGCTTCGGGGCTTTTGAAAAGGTTCGTTCTTATTTGCTGAACGAATACATTGCCGAAAGGCGAAGACCACTAAAGTCAAGGCCAGAAAGTTTTGGCATCAACATGTACTGAGCAGCCAAAGTGACTCGATTACTCAAAACCACGCCAACTTCAGCGGATGAAAACTGTCTAAACACTTTTCCTTTCAGACTGGTTGAGCTTACAAACATGTCGTAGTCGTAGTATCCAACTCCAGTGCCAGCACGTGCGTAGGTCATTGTTGCCGTACCTTTGCCGCTCTGAACTTCGTAGCCGTATGTTCCGCCAACTGCGAAAAATCGATTACCAGTTGCTGAAAGTGAAACGCCAGAAAGGTCAAAACCTGCTCCGTCTCGGTGAGTTCGGTCCGATTTACCGAGACCAAATCCCCAAGCAAACGATGATGAGCCAAAAATACTCTTGATCGTTGCATCTCGGGGCATATAAGTACCCGCACTCACGCTAATTTGAGCCATTGCAGCGCTGCTTAGCGTTACAAAAGCAAGTCCGAAAATTATCCCTCGATTCATTACTTTTCCATTTTGTGGCAAAAAGCCACTCTACGAAGTTATTTTTGGCGAAAAATCCTAGAATCTTTACTAGGTAAATCGTGGTTCAACCCTTTTCACTGTGCGAGTAATCGCGAAACTTGCCACGTTTGCCAACAAAATCGTCCTTAACCTTTCAAGGCGCCCGCCAACATCGTCTTCTGAATCTGATCCTTAAAGATCAGATACACGATCATCATCGGCAACATGACAATCACGATTCCGGCAAACAGAGGGCCATAGCTGGCGGTCATTTGCATGTTATCCGCCATCTCCGCAATACCTATTGGTAGAGTCTTGACGTTGTTGGTTTGCGCCAAAACAAACGCCAACGGATATTCGTTCCAAAGACCAATTGCATTAAAGATCGCCACAACTAAGATTCCGGGTTTCGCCAAAGGGAACATAACTCGCCAAAAGCAAGCGGAGTGCGAGCATCCATCAAGGAACGATGCTTCGATGAGTTCATTCGGCAGCTGCTCAAAAAAGCCGCTGAGAACGAAGACAGTGAACGCCAACGAGTAGGCAACGTAAACAAGGATAAGCCCAATCTTGGTGTTCAACATTCCCAACTTTGCCAAAAGGAGATAAAGCGGAATGACTACCAAAAAGTTCGGGAACATAAGACCGCCCATGAAGGAGTTCAGAATGAGGCGAGAGCCTTTGAACGGATATTTAACCAACACATAGGCCGCCATTGACCCAATTGGAATGAGAATGACCAGAGTTCCTACGGTGGCGATAACTGAGTTCCAAACGGTGGTCGCGAAGTTTCCATCGCTCCACGCCCTTCCAAAGTTCCCAAACTGAGGTGAAGCAGGCATAGCCCATGGCACACCAGTCACTTCTCGAGTCGTCTTTAGCGACGATAAGATCATCCACAAGAACGGAACAAGAATTGAAATTCCAAAGAGAATGAGCAATATCTTGCCCAAGAATTTGTTCATATAGCGTGAGACCTCCGTGGATTCTCGGGATTCCTTCCGATCACTCGCCAAACCAACCCACCCAATATCATGGCAATGAAGAAGCTATAAACGGCGATGGCGCAAGCCTGCCCCATTTTGCTCTGCTCGTAACCCTTCTCTTGCATGTACGTAAGCAACACTTGGGTGGCGTTATCCGGACCGCCCCGAGTCATCATCTTCACCAACACGAACGTTCCCATAACGTTTGAAACAATGTAAATTACGGCAACCCGTTTGACTGCCCATAGCATGGGCCAGGTAACTCGTCGAAAACGGGTCCAACCCGATGCGCCATCAAGCTCGCAGGCTTCCATAATCTCGCTGTCGAGATTGCGAAGTCCGGCTCCAAAAAGCATGACGTAGAAGCCGATGGCGTGCCAAACAAAAGCCAGCAAAATAGCAAAGTTTGCCCATCCAGCCACACCTAAAACACCGCCCGGTGGGTAGGGAACGCCAATCTTGCGTCCCGACGCAATCATCAAACCATAATGCGGTTCCCACATGAACTGCCACATGATGCCAATGACAACCAGAGAGACAACCTGAGGAAACAACATGATTGCCTGCACGGTTTTGCCCATCGCAGTTGGCTTGTGCAGAGCGTGGGCAATCGAAATGGCGAACATGAGGATCATCATTCCTCCACAGATGAGTAGCAAAAACTGGTTGATGGTAGCCGTGTGCATCACGTCGTCTTGGGCTAACTCGACCAGATTTTTTGCGCCGACAAACTTCATGTTCGTCGAAATTCCTCGCCATCTGAACAGCGAATAGTAAAAGGACTGAACCAAGGGCACCCCGACTAAGAACGCATAAATGAGTAGTGCTGGGCTCAGGAACCCGATAATAAACCGGGTTCGTTGATTCATTTTGCGGCTCGGCTCTTCACTTGTTCGATTTCGCGCAAGGTGAGTTGCAACGATTGGAGCGATGTTTCAGGGGTCGTAACGTCAAATGGCATACCAGATTGAACGCGATCAATAAAGTGGGCAATTTCGTGGTAATACCCGCCAAGGTCGCTGATGTTACCGCCGCCGGAACCGGCGTCCATCTTCGGAAACTCTGGTACATAAGGCTCCCTGCCTCTTTCGTAAACCGTCATCGGACCACCATCCATAATGACAACTCCTTGCTCAAAAATGGCTCGAAACGCCATTTTGAACGGTGTTCCGGGAGGCATATTCCATCCTCCTTCGAGGTGGCAAATTGCTTTGTTGAAAACAAAGGTCGAAAAGATATGGCTGACGCCTTTGGCATCAATTGTTCCCGCACTAAATACGTCTTTCGGTTGACCGAGTAAGAACAAGGCGTAGTCAGTGTCGTGGATATGCATATCCAGGGCTCCACCACCAGCTTTCGATTCGTCAGCAAGCCAGTTGTCGCTGCCCCAGCTTGGAAACTCGCCGTACCGAGTCAAGTTGAGACTGAGGATCTCGCCGAGATGACCAGTAATCGCGATTTGCTTGAGCAGGGCGTATTCGGGCCAGAAGCGGATACAGTGCGCAATCATGAGTCGCACATCAGCTGCTTCACAGGCCTCTTTCATCTTGATCGCTTCGTCCATGTTGAGCGCCATCGGCTTTTCACACAAAACATGCTTCTTATGGGCCGCCGCCTTGAGCGTAAACTCGCAGTGACGATACGTTGGGAGGCAGATGTCGATGACGTCGACTTCATTGGCCAAAGAATCAAAGTCGGGAAAGAATTTTGTGCCATGCTTGTCTGCAAACGTTTGCCCGCGTTCGGCAGAGGAGTCAAAAACACCAACAAGTTCGGCGTCTTTGAGCTGTCCATAAACCGTTGCGTGCATCTGTCCCATGAAGCCACAACCAACTAATCCAACTCGTACCATCGGGGATAGGATAGCTTGAAAAGTGCTCGAAAATAAAGACTAAGGAGCTACCGCACGGCCTTTCAAGTAAAAATCATTTCGATTACAGAACCGAGGCACTCTTTTGCCGCACATGCGACATTGCTTGGCTCAAGGTCATTTCAAATTCTTGATGCCCGTGCACAATAAGGTCAGCGCTTACCGAAGTCGGTTGCACGTAGATCTCGTGCATCGGATTAACGTGAGAATTGAATCGGAACGTTACTTCGGCCTCGTCTCTGCCTCGCTCCTCAATGTCTCGCGTTAGTCGTCGAGCAAAACGAGTTTCCTTCGGAGTTTCGACAAAAATGGTGGTGTGATAGAAGTCATTGACTTCAGACCAATGGAGGGCAAACAAGCCTTCGACAATAAGAACGCTTTTCGGTTCAACGACGTCACCAAAGACTGCCCGAGTGTGGCGAGTGAAGTCGTAATGGGGTTTTTCGATCGCGTGTCCGTCTCGAAGCAACGTAATGTGCTCCATCAACAAAACGTGATCAATTGCCTCGGGGGCATCGAAATTCACCTGCTCGCGCTCCTCAAAAGTGAGGTGGTTCAACGGCCGATAATAGTCGTCAATTCGAATAACGGCAGCGTCAAGGTGATCCGCCATTGCATTGGCAATAGTCGATTTGCCCGAACCTGTGCCTCCTCCAATCCCGATTACCGTAACTGACATCCTCGTCAATATTGTAGCGGAAGGAGAGCCTAATCAGATAACGTATCGGTACCAGATGAGTATTGAAAAAGCAGAAAAGCATTTAATCCAACTCGAGCCAAGGTTCGCCGCATTAGTCGAACGACACGGTCCCTGTGTTCTCGTTGAAGAAGCTCGGGAAACGAATATTTACGAATCGCTCATGCGAGCAATTCTGTTTCAACAATTGTCGGGCAAAGCCGCTTCCACGATTCGGGATCGGCTGTATGCCCTTTTTCCCGACCATACTTGTCCGCCTGCCGATCAATTGGTCAAGATGACGGTCGAAGAGTTTCGGGCAGTCGGGGTCTCACGTCAGAAGGCAGGATATTTGCAAGATCTTGCATCCAAAGCTGATGTCATCCCATCCCCGTCGGAACTGCACGAACTATCGGACGAAGAAATCATTACTCGTCTAATTTCTATCAAAGGAGTCGGACGATGGACCGTCGAAATGCTCCTGATGTTCACGTTTGGACGAATGGATGTTTTGCCGGTGGACGACATGGGTGTCCAAGAAGGGTTCAAGCGCATCTTTGGGTTAGAGCATCGTCCCAAGAAAAAGGAGATGGAAGCATTAGCCGAATCGTGGCGTCCCTATCGTTCGATTGGCAGTTGGTACATGTGGCGACTGGTGGATGACAAATCCAGTCAAGAGTTAGCGGCAATCGACTAGTTAATCGTTAGCACCCATGCCAAGCGTTCCAACGCTCATCAAGACCACCGCCCAACTTTGAGCCTCTTCGTAGCTTGCTGCCGTCACTGAGACGCTGTAGCCATCAATGCGGGTAACGCCAGGGATTCGAGCCGCCCAGTCG
>JAYUOQ010000516.1:0-2585 GCA_043760685.1 Armatimonadota bacterium
CGTTTGTGATCACTACACCGGGCTGCCTATTGGACAGTGAACGATTCATCGCTGGATTCATGTTCGAGCTCAACCATTCGAAGGAAGGTCATGGTGTTGTTTTTAGAGGAACTTCTCCCGCCCTCCTCTATCACATTGGTAATTTGAGTTCCGGCGCCAGCATTTTAACATTGTTGCTCGGCCTAGGAGGATTGGTCGTCTCGGTTCTCAAGAAAAACACTTGGGGAATCATCTTGATTTCATTTTTTGTCGTGTACTACATCGCTGTTTCCGGTGGACAAATCAAATTCATGCGTTATATCCTGCCGCTGATTCCAATCCTATCTTTAGGAGTAGGATTCGTGGTTCAGCAGGTGATGGAGGCTGGCAAAGAAAAATTAGGCGTGGCAATCGGAATCCTCGTTTTGGGCGGTATTGATCGAGGCTCATTAGTACAAACAGGTGGGCTAACCGTTCAAATGATGTTGCCTGATACTCGAGATGTTGCAGGCAAGTGGCTAAAAGATAAGGGCGATATCACTGTCGGAATGGTCAATGACCCTTGGTATTGGAGTCCTTCAATACACTCAGAAGTTGACATTACTCGAGCCGTTCGGCAAGACAGGCTATTGTCGCTTTGGGCGGGTTGGCAGAATCCGAAAGTTGCCCTCTATATTCCGCAAAACCCAGCTGACCGCTTCGCTTGGGATGTTCGTCTCCTCAGTGAGATGAAGCCCGAATACGTGACTGCTTCTTCATTTGAATACGTTCCTTACAAGAGACTCTCAGAACAATCCGGAGGAGACGAGTTTGACAGACTGTTTGCCAAACGATACCTCGAGTTTAAAACTGCTTTAGACCGTGATTACGATGTTGTCTTTATTACGGACGTGAATCACCATGAAATGGTTGAAGACATGGAGTATGTCCGACCAAACGTGCTTATATGGCAAAGAAAGAAGACCTCCAAGAATCCGTAGAGTGGTTTCTTGACTACCTGAAGATCGAGAAAGGGGCATCCCTCCACACTCTCGAAGCATACAACCGTGACCTTGCAGAAGTTATCAATTGCCTTGGGGACTCGCTAGGTCGATGGGAAGACCTTTCCCATTCACACTTGCAATCATTTGATCTATTCTTAGCGAAGGTTCCGTCGCGAAGGTCCGCTCAACGGAAGGCAAGTTCATTTCGAAGCTTTCTAAAGTTCTTGCAAAAGAACAATGTGCATTTCTCAGTTGACTTGCCGTCAACGGGAGGCTTCAAGATCGGCAAAAGGCTTCCTAAAGCAATTGATGAGCAGTCAATTAGAGGCATGCTCAGCCTTACTGAAGCCTCGAATGTGCATTTTCGCAATATTGTGATTCTTGAGCTTCTTTATGGAGCAGGACTCCGTGTTTCGGAACTACTATCACTTGATATGGCCCAGGTTGATGTTGATTCGAGTGCGATTCGTGTAATAGGAAAGCGCAACAAAACCAGAATAGTTCCTCTGCCCTCCCAAACAAACTCCATTCTCAATTCCTACCTAAAGGAGGTCAGACCAGGATTCATAAAGGGTCCGACTGGCTCAGTATTCCTTTCGACAAGAGGGAGACCTCTCTCTCGTCAGGCGATTAATTCACTCGTAGGCAAGATGGCAATTGCCGCTGGAGTCAAGGGATCCATTGGACCTCATACGCTCAGACATACTTATGCAGTTCATCTCCTGCAAGGAGGGGCTGATTTGCGAGCGGTTCAGGAGTTGTTAGGTCATGAATCAATCGCAACAACCCAGGTTTATACGGAACTTCAAAATGACGAAGTAAAGAATCGATATCAAAAGGCTCATCCAAGGGGCTAAACCCTGGAAAGGCGTCACCTTTCAAACAGGTTTGAATTGGGTTCGACTTCCAGGGCAAAGTCACTTGTTTCACCCTTTGCCAGTCGATGAGAAGCAGCTAGCCCAATCATGGCCGCATTGTCAGTACACAGTTCTTTGGAAGGAATCAGAATTGGGAGTCCGAACCGCTCTGCCAAGGCAATCACTTGCCGTCTCAGTTCCTTGTTAGCTGCTACTCCACCGCAAAGACCAATTGACTTGGGTGTAAAGTCTTCCAGTGCGTGTTCCAACTTTGTCAGAAGGGAATCACAGATTGCCGCCTGGAGGGATGCGCAAGCGTCAGGAATATCGATATTGGTACCTTCCGCTTCTACAAGTCGAAGAACGGCGGTTTTGAGGCCGCTAAAACTAAGATCGTATCGCTCTTTAGCTAATCCTCTTGGTAATGCGTATCGTTTAGGATTACCGGTCTCAGCAAATTCCTGAATTTTTTGACCGCCGGGGTAGCCAAGTCCAAGAAGTCGAGCACCTTTGTCAAAAGTTTCGCCGGCGGCATCATCCCTTGTCTGCCCAACTATTCTGTATTTACCGGGCGACTCAATCAAAACGAGTTCACTATGCCCGCCAGAAACTAACAGCGATATCATCGGAAACTCGACATCAGGGTTTTCGGCAAGAAAGGCCAGTAAATGTCCTTCTAGGTGATCGACTCCGATAAAGGGAATCTTTAATGCCATTGCTATTGATTTGGCTGCAGTTACGCCAACAGAAAGAGCCCCCACGAGGC
>JAYUOQ010000517.1:0-6542 GCA_043760685.1 Armatimonadota bacterium
CCGCCTCCGGGGATTAGGTCGCCGGGGATGAAATTCTCAGCACCACGTGCTGTTCCACCACCGCCTCCTCCGCCAGCTGATCCAGCTGCGCTAGGAGGTCCACCAAAGCCTCCAGGAGGGCCGCCTTGACCGCCGCCACCTGCACTATTTGCGCTACCGCCGACTGTCGTAATGCTATCTGGGTTACCGTAAAGCGAAATGACTCTCAAGCCGCTGTCAAACAATTTGACTCCGAGCAATCCTGTCTCTGGTCCGGAATATCCCCCCGATGATTTTTTCTTCTGTGGTGTGCCTGCATCAGCAATTGACGCGACAAAGACGGAAGAAAGTGCAATTACGGCTACTAATGTGAATCCTTTATTCAAACCTACCTGGCCTCCAAAAAAGACATTTATCCATGTCTATAGTTCAAAAGTATAGACGGTAATTCCATTCGTGGGGTTACCGCCTAGCAAAAAATTGTTAGAAAAGTGCGGATGCGAGAGGTACCCTGAGCGTAATTAAACTTTGGAGAAATAGCAAACTAATATGGCAGCCGACCTCGCAATTAACAACACAGCCGAATTTCAAGAGAAAGTTCTTGGATCTGACCTTCCAGTCCTGGTAGATTTCTGGGCTCCTTGGTGCGGTCCATGTCGAGCAATTGCTCCAGCAGTTGAAGAACTAGCGACAGAGTATGCCGGGAAGGCAAGGGTTTTCAAGATTGATGTTGATCAGGTCGGAGAAGTAGCCCAAAACTATGGCGTCATGAGCATTCCTGCTCTTCTAGTCTTTAAGGGTGGCAAGGTTGTCGACAAGCAGGTTGGCGCTGGACCCAAGTCACAAATAGCCGCGTTGATCGACCGAGCGCTGTAAGCATTCGATCATAATAAGGACGTCCCGCAACTTGAAAGAGTGGCGGGACGTATTTGTGTATGCCTATGCCAGACGAACCAATCCCGGAAGAAACCCAGTCTCAAGTTAATGCTGGTGTAGCCAAAGCGGGCGGCATTATGGTCTTCTCGCTACTCATGAGTCGAGTCCTCGGAATTGTCCGAGACATGATCATCACCCAACAGTTTGGGATGAACGCACATTCCGATGCTTACCGTTTGGCGTTCATGCTTCCTGATGTTCTCTTTTTCCTGATTTCAGGTGGAGCGTTGAGCTCGGCGTTCATCCCTGTGTTTAGCGAATACTGGCACACCAATCGTCCGAAAGAAGCTTGGAAGGTATTCAGTGGTGTTATGTGCACGATTTCATGCTTCCTTTTGGGATTCATTTTATTGTGTGGCTTTTTTGCAGAACCACTTTATCATCACTTGTTGGCGCGTGGCAAATCAGCCGATGTCATTGCCGAAATTGTGCCAATGAGTCGGATATTGCTGCCGGCACAGTTTGCCTTTTTCTTGGGTGGACTCATGCTTGGAACCCTATATGTTCGCAAGGTCTTTGCCATTCCCGGTTTGGCACCCAACATCTATAATTTGGGAATCATTTTTGGTGCATTGGTCATTTCGCGGTTCTCATCGTTGCCATTTCAAGGCATTTGTTGGGGCGCGGCTGGTGGTGCGATCATCGGAAATTTGGTCATTCCTTACCTTCAGATGAGAAAGTTGGGCATGCAATTTGAATTGAAATTCTACAAAGAGCATGAGGGGGTTAGAAAAGTCTTTAAGCTGATGCTTCCCGTAATCTTGGGTCTCTCATTGCCTGCCGTATTTGGAATGATCATGCAATCATTTGCCACTCATTTCCCCGACGGCACGAACTCAGTTTTGGACTTGAGTACCAAGCTAATGCAGGCTCCATTGGGAATTCTTGGACAATCGTTGGCGATTGCCGTATTTCCAGTCCTTACTCAATTCTTCACTCAGAACCGGATGGACATGTTCCGGAACCAGCTAGATCGAACGATGCGGACGGTCATTTATCTTACGGTTCCAATTTCGGTGCTTTTGGCAGTATTAGCTCCGCAGATAAGTTCTGGCTTGTATCTAAGCAAATTGGTCACCTATGATCAAACCCTGCAGATTGCAACGTGCTTGAGAATGTTTTGTATCGGTATTTGGGCTTGGTGCTTGCATCCGGTGTTGATGCGTGCCTTTTACTCGATGCAAGATACCAAGACTCCCGTAATCATCGGAACGGCAACAACTGGACTTTTTGTAATTCTACTCATGATAGGAATGCGGACTCCAATGGGATACTTTGCGTTGCCCTTAGCAGGTTCTATTGCCCCCATACTGATGGTGTTCGCCCTTTGTTCGATCGCGGCTAAAAGAGTTGGCGGGATGGATTTCCCAGGTCTCTACACAACTTTTGGCAAGTCTGCATTGGCTTCAATTTCGGTCGCGGCCATCTGTGCCTTAGTTTCTTTGACTCCGGTGGCTGGAATGATGATTGGACACAAAATTGTTACTTTATTGGTCACAGGGTTCGTTTTTTGTGTCGCGATGTGGGCTTACTACTTCGTTACCAAGGCGATGAAGATGCCAGAGTGTGAGTATTTAGACCGGGTCATGAATAGAATCAACAGACGCAAATCGACTCCAAAGGTAGGCTAAGTCGTGTTGCCGCCTACCGAGCGATTTAGCGATCGGGTCACGGATTATGTCCGAGCCCGGCCATCCTATCCCGAACAAGTCTTCGCGTTGCTAGAAGAAAAGTGCGGGCTGGATTCGGATTCGTTTGTAGCTGACATTGGCTGCGGCACCGGAATATTCACTCAACAATTACTGAATATTGGCTGCTTGGTTGTGGGAATTGAGCCTAACGAGCCGATGCTTCAAGCGGCCATTGATAACCTTTGCGACCATGAGCAGTTCTTGGCAGTTGATGGCAGTGGAGAAAACACCGGCTTGGCTGATCACTGTGTTGATCTAATCACAGTGGCGCAGGCGTTCCATTGGTTAAATCCGTCTGACGCTCATAAGGAGTTTCACAGAATTCTCAAGCCAAAAGGTTGGGTTGCCCTAATCTGGAATGAGAGGAAATCGTCGGGCACCCAATTTCTTGAAGGTTACGAAATGGCCCTCAAGGACTTTGCCCCCGAATATGCGCATGTTAAGCATCGAAACAATTCAGAAGACGATATCCTCGCATGGTTTCAAAATACCGACGCCAGGGTTTACACGTTCGATAACAGTCAATTGATTGATCTCGATGGGCTACTAGGCAGAGCATTTTCGTCAAGCTATGTGCCGGCTACTGGCACGGTGGGGAGAGAATTGATTGAGCAGGAACTAACGAACCTCTTTATCCGAACCAATGAAAATGGCTTGGTCTCGTTTGAATACGAGACCAAGATCTTTATTGGCCAACTCAGTTAAGCTGGACCAAGTTTCTGGATTAAGATCGCTCGTTTAAGCTGAACGCAAAGCCGGTGAACTCTTGAGCGAGTTGCCCCTGTACCTACGCCAAGTAGCTTCCCGATTTCTTCATGAGGCATTTGCTCCACATAAACCAGGCGCAGAAGCTCTCTCGACTGAGGCTTGAGGGAAGCAATCACTTGGGCAACGACGGGATCACAGTTATTGCCAGTAAGGATTTCTTCTATGGTCTGGTGAGTATCGGCAACTTGGTCGAGAAAGCCATCATCAAGAAAATGTGATTCCGAAACAGCACTCACTCGTCTCTTTTCTCGACGTTTCGTGTCGACAAAAACGTTGTGGACAATCCTCATGAGCCACTTTTCGATCCTGGCATCATCCCGACAAGTGTCAAAAGCAGCAAATGCTCTCAAGAAAGTTTCTTGAGTGACATCCTCGGCTAGCTCAGCATTGTTACAGAGCCGTTTGGCAAAATTGAAAACCTTGCGATACGACTGTTTATACACCTGCTCAAAGCAGTGTTGTTTCTTTTCTTGCATCATGAACTCCTCAGATCGTGATTGATTTAGCTGGACTCCCCTGTTCCACTTATTTTTACTAGTCCCTATAGTGTCCGCCAAGATGCCCGTATCTGTGGCAGAAAAAATATTAGATTTCAATTAGAATTTTTTGAATCGACATACTTGGCGTTAGCACTGGAGGTTTCGGAGTAGACAACCAAATGGAAACCTCAAAATCTTTCAAAAAAGCCATGGTGTTGTCTGTGGTTTCGGCAGCATCAAGCGTCTTAATTGCTTTTGCGGCGCGTCGACTAGCTACCTTCTTGTTAACTCGTCACCAACTGGCTCATGCCGACAAAAACTTGAACACTGCCCTTGTGGACTCGATGGATTGCAGTGATGCGGTGGCCAAGTATTAGGGGGTAAACGATGAAAAGTATTACAATAGGAACCTTAGTTCTCGTCAGCATCTCCTTGATCGGGTGTAAAGCAACCTCCGAAGGAGCAAAAGAAGATATCCGAGACAACTCGATCAATGCCTCAGCGAAAGTGAAAGAGGGAATGGATTCTGGATCAAATATGGCTGCGAATGCAGCAAGCGATATCAAAGACGCCGGGGCAAACCTTTCTGCAGCGGCTCGCCTGACTCCACGAATCAAGAATGCGATCAATGCTGAACCGAGTCTCAACCTTGATGGGAATATGATTGACGTTGACACAACCGACGATCAGGTGACTTTGAAAGGGCATGTGCTCAATGAAGACTTGAAGAAGCTGGCGGGCAAACTAGCAACGGAAGAACTGTCTAAGTCAAAGGCGAAACAAAAATTAGTCAACGAATTAGAAGTAAAGGCAAAGGGAATGTAGGTCAGTTTGAAGCTTAGGTTGGAATATTAATTTCAACCAAGGCAGCATTTGCATTCTATTCTCAATGTATGAATTTCGTAAGAGAAAGAAGTGAAGTGTTCTGGCGTCTCTCGAATTAGCTTAAAATTCAATCGGGGCAGATCAAATTCGTGGCAAAATTACTTGTTGGTCACCCATAGGAAACCAATGAGCATTGTGATAAACCCTAGCCAAGGATTCATGGATGAAAAGAATACTGTGAAAAAGAAAGCCAATATTCTTCTTATTGAGGATGACCCTGCAATTCGCAGAATGCTGAGTATCGCGTTTCAAGAATCTGGCCTTACAGCAATCGAGGCGGGAACTGGTCAGGACGGTATAAAGGCGGCGGTAAAGCATCAGCCTGATTTGGTCCTCCTAGATATCGGATTGCCAGATATGTCTGGACTTGACGTTGTCCAAAACATTCGGACGTGGTCAAAGGTACCAATTATCATCCTTAGCGCTAATGGTCAAGAGCACTTAAAAGTGGACTGTCTTGAATCGGGCGCTGAAGATTATGTCACCAAGCCATTTGGTGTGGCTGAATTGATGGCAAGGATTCGAGTTGCGTTGCGACGAGAATCACAGGCCCAAGCGACCCAAGAGTCTCCCGTCTTTGAATCTGGATCATTGAAGGTAGATATGTCTACCCGAGAAGTTTTTAATGGAGCCGAGCGTGTAAAACTGACCCCTCTTGAATACAAGCTTCTTATTACCCTGATAAAGCATGCTGGCAAGATTGTTACTCATCGGCAGCTACTTTCCGAAGTTTGGGGGCCTGGCTACACCGAAGAATCGCAGTACTTGCGACTTTACATAGGGTATTTGAGAAAGAAGCTGAAAGATGGGGCATCGTTCATTTTGAATGAGCCCGGTGTGGGTTATCGGTTGATCCTATCAGAGACTTTGACAAAATAATCTGGGCCAAATTGGCTTGATCTAAGGCTGCAAACTGCCTTTCATGGGTGATATTAACTTCGGGTAGGTTGCCGAAGCTGTATTCTGAAGAGAAACAAATGAGGAGGCTTTTAGAATTCAGTTTATGGGAGTTGCGGCGTTGGATTCCGTATGCCCTTGGAATTCTGTTGGTTACTGTTACGACCCTTCTTCGATTAGAATCGTCGGCATTCTTCGAAGATCGCGGCTCATTGATGTTTTACACCCTGTCCGTTGTGTTTGTTGCCTTTATCGGTGGATTTGGTCCGGGAATGGTCACTGCGGTTCTGAGTGTCGTTATTTCAAAATATTTGTTCATCCCTGAACGTCATTCAATAACGTTTTCTGATCAAGTCACCCAGGTCGGGGTTTTTAGCACGGCGTTTAATTGGGTCTTAATCTGTATCATCTGCGAGTTGCTTCGAGAAGCCGCGCGATCTTATCGGCGAGCAGCCGTTGAGAGGGATAACCAACGCGATAATTTGACGACCATTCTTGACGGAATTAGTGATGGATTTTTTGCGGTCGACCAAAATTGGGTCATCACTCATGCAAACCGTTCGGCAAGGGAATTGGTCGGACGATATGCAAATACTGAAGTCCAACGACTTTGGGACTTCTTGCCGCTTGACAATGAACTGATTAAGCAACAGCTAATAAGAGCAAAGGCTCAAAATGAAGTTCTAATCCTTGATGTGCCGGAGCGTGATGGTGGTTCTCGCTGGTTCGAATATCGGGCGTTTCCTGAAGAGCAGGGAATGCTCATTTATATTCAGGACATTACAGAGCGAAAAGAGATTGAAGCCCGTAATGACCGGACCATTGCCGATGAACGTCATGCCCGTGGAGAGGCTGAACGAGCGAGTCGATTAAGGGATGAATTTGTTGCGACCGTTTCCCATGAGTT
>JAYUOQ010000518.1:0-6532 GCA_043760685.1 Armatimonadota bacterium
TCCTTCAAGCCTTCCATAAGAAAAAAGGCCGCTCAACATGAACGGCCTCAAGATAATGGTCAGAATAAGCAAACCAGAGATTTGCTCAGAGGATTCTCAAACAACAGTCCAGGAATGTCGCCATTCGCAATCCTTGCAACCAACCGGTCTACGGTTGGGTTGTGCGTTGCAAACGTTGGTTTCTTTTCCGGAGACCGAAGGGAAATCGCAAGATCGGTATTTGCATCCCATTCATACCGCCATAACCTAGCGATTCTGAAGGGCTCTTGGTTAAGACCTTCACCGAGGTGGTGAAAGAATCCGCCAGAGAATACGACGATCCTTGGTGCGCCCCAGCGCAGTGGCACGACCGCGGCCCGTTGGTGAGCTAGGCTATGGATACCAGTGACGAGCGTTTTGCCGCCAAGTACGGCAGATTCAGCATCACGTTCAATAGCGTTCAGGGTCTGTTCTGAATGGATGGGCGCTCCAAAGGCTTCCGCGATAGAAATTAAGGAAGACTGAAGTAGTCTCGTGTTGCCGTATAGCCATAGGCCAGCAGGTTCATAGAAGCCCGGCTCTTCATTGAACGGGGCCATTCGTTTTGGAGGGTTGACGAGGGGTTGGGAAGGTACAGATGCGTTCACCAAACCAGCTTCGGCGAACTGAACCTAATAGTAAAAGAAGTCGTGTGTTATGCAATAAACTTCTCCCACGGACTCAATGAGGTCTCCACGGGGCGTGACGGGATACAAAAAAGTTGTAGGCAGAGGAATATGCCAAGATTCATTCAAAAATATGACCTCACGTTTTGTTTCGGTCAACACAAGTTCAGACGACGCCAAAGATGCTTAAGGTTGGCGGCAGGCAACTGGATTCTTAGTAAAGATCTCTTCTTTACGATAGATGCATTGAATGCTCCGACCCATTTGCTTTGCTTGACGTGAAAGATTAGGATTTACAAATTCGAAAGCTGGACAGCTGCCAGTACTTTCGCAACCCGCGACACAGCCTTCGCTCGTCTTAAGAGGATTCTGGCGCAGCCCATTTTTGGTCCAAATGAAGGAGTGCGATTCCGGTGCATCGATAAACATCATGCACCGGAAAACACGAGAATCTGGGAGCACCATAAGGTTGTCATTTTCACGGATTGCGCACTCGAAAGGTTGATCTGGTTCGAGCGAGTATGTATTCTCAAGTCTTACAACGGGTGAAATATTTGGGCTCAATATCCTAATTTCACTTACAACCTGATCCCAATCCTCAATCGACAATGGAGAATCCTGGGTCGCAAAGCCACGACTTGTGATGTAATGAACATTGACATACTCGAAGCCTAGATCTGAGCATAGGCAAAGAGTGTCTTTGTAGTCTTCGGAGTTCTGGCGTCCAATCGACAGAATTCCACCCATTCGATAACCAAGTTGATTGGCCTTCTTAATATTTGCCACTAGTATGTCAAAGGTGCCCTTACCGCGAATTGAATCGTGCACTTCAGACGACGCCCCATCGATACTGAATGCAAGAAATGGTTGCCCACTGGACCATTTCTTATTGAGAATACGAGTGAGGCCATGTTGTCCATTTGTAACGATCCGCGTTTCAAATCCTTCCGCCATCGCAAATTCGAGGGCTTCAATAATGTGCGGATACAGTGTAGGCTCTCCACCCAAGAAAGTAATTTGGCGGGTGCCCCAATTGTGAGCCATACTTACAATTGACTTTGCCATATGCAGAGGCATGTCTAATTTGGAATCCAGAAGCGGCCCCAGAAAACAATGGGAACATCTCAATCCACACTTATAGGTTACGAAGAGGTCAATTGACGATACTGTCAGACGCTCGGTGTCCGCGAGTCCTGGACACGGTGCAAAAGATACGTTCGAGGTTTCAGATCTCCTCAATGTGCAACCTTGGTTACTGTTCCACTACCACCATCAACCAACAACTCATCGCCAGTCGCTAGAACGTTCGTCGCGTTTCCAGTTCCAACAACACAAGGCTTGCCCAGTTCACGACACAAAATTGCAGCATGACTTAAGATTCCGCCAACGTCAGTTACGACAGCAGAAGCGGCATTCATAAGGCCAAGATAGGCTGGCGAAGTAAACTCGCAAACCAATATGTCGCCACTCTTGAAATCAGATTCAGCAATATTCTCACCCAGTACAACTCGAGCGATTCCCTGAACTTGCCCCTCACAGGCTCCCAAACCTACGACTTGCGAAGGATCAGAATCGGCAGCTTTTCCTGAGAGCAGGCTACCAATGTTGGACACAGTCATGGTTAGCTCTCTGTTGTAATCAATGAAGATAACACCGCTAAGTTCTGACCATATCGCCTCGTAGTATCCGACCAAATAGCCATGACTGATACTCACATCCAAGAGTGAGGTGATTTCACTTGTGGCACTCAATTTGTTTGGACAAGCTGCGTCGACAGTGGATCGGACAAAGTCCTCTAAAGTACCAGATGGCCTTGACCACTCCCAGTTCTCAAAGTCAAATCGAAATTCAAGTGATTCTCCAGGCCTATGTTCGCCCTTATTAAGGGTCAAAATCCCTCCTTCGATTGCTTCACCAACGATATAGTCATCTGTAACCACAAAGATCACCGCCCTTTGGGAGACTATATGCCGTTCAAAATTAACATTGTAGTCATTCAAGTTCGCTCCAGACGCCAAGAGCCAGTCGGCAAGATCTGTTAGTTTTTGACCTCTGTTTCGTAGCACGGGCAAGTCATTTTTTTCTTTGGGAGTGGCACGCACCGCGTATGGAATACTTCCTTCTATTTCAAGTAATTCGGCAAATCTCTTTGAATTCTCAATTACCTCTGATCCCGTCAATGTGAGAGCATCGACAATCGGTAATCCGATTTCCCGTTGAAGCAAGCTGAGCCTTCGTCTCTTGTCCGCATCTTCATGTATAAGCCTATCGCGCTTCTCTGGTGGTAACTCCTGGACCCACTGAGAGAGAGAGAAATGATGGTTAAAATAGCTTTCTTTCTTTTCGTTACTCATGACGTTATCGCCCTTGCTTGTAAATAATATATGGTTTCACCTTGTACGCAGAATTCCACGTCTTGAGCACTGCCAAAGTGCTCTTCAATTCGAGCGCAGTCGTCCGATATTTTCCGTACCATCTCATCTGGAATTTCTGCGGCGTGAGCCAACTCATTGTCAAGTGTGACACGCCTAACTCCTTGGCCATGAAGTAGAATTGCCTCCTTTTGACTTCGAACGTCCTTTTTCCTAACTGTCCGTTGAACGCGGTCATAAAAATAGGACGAGGGCGTTATCGATCCTCCAACTAGCCCTTCTCCTAGGCCAAGAACTGTCTCAATGTACGACTCAGACGAGTTTCCCGAAACTGGATTTCGTGTAAAGCAGACTCCCGAGATTCTCGCATTGATTTGCCGTTGAACTATGACGGCCATTTCTATCTGTCGTGGGTTTAGTTGCCGCTCATGGCAGTAGTTGATTACTTCCAGGCGATCGACCGATTCCCAGCAATGGACGATCGCTTCAAACAAATCTGCTCTCTTTACACCCAAAGTCGTGGCGAATAGCCCTGCGAAAGAGTTCTTGAAAGAGTCTTCGAAAGTGCTACTGCTGCGAACGGAAACTACATCCAGGCCCTCTTCATCGAAGCGAGAAAGGATTTGCTGAGCCATTTCGCCATGTGAATTCAACTCGTGAAGATTCTCGCCAATTGAACTGTTCTTGAAAGGTAGCTCAGATTCAAGGCGGTAGCGCTTGAAGCATTTCGTGGGCAAGACAAATCCTTCTGGAACTAACAAGCCCAAATGACAAAGTTCGCCCAATTGCGCAGCCTTATTGCCTACTTTTGCCGCATCTCCCGTTCGAATCGCATTTAATGTAGGAAAGTCCATGTTAACAAATCTTCTTTAAGAATTCTTTCTCTCTCTTGATCAATGCTACTGCTTTTTCTGTCGCTTGGAAACGGTGAGAAAACTTATCTCTTTCACTCTCAGACATTTGGCCCAAAGTTTTTGTTGCTCCATTTGGAATGAAAACTCTGTCAATGTGAAAGACAACGGGCCCGGACGGTGCTAGAGCAATCGTTCCGGGGCTCCTCTGTACGATCACATGCTTCCTGAAGCCATCACAAAGGCCCAGGTAGACAATAGCTTCGGCCTTATTGTCACCTAGTTTTTGCGCAAGATCGCACGGTTGATTTTTGAAAATTTCCCAAAACTGGCGATTAAGACCCTGTGGAAGTCCGTTTAAGGCATTCATTCCGAGCCCCGAGGCATCGACCATAACGGGCCGTCCCAACCTGGCATACGCCTTCACTAGCTTATCGCGAACCAACACGCCCATGTCATACGTTAGCAGTTCAGGAATGTCAAAATCATATTGTATTAAGGTTATCCCGTGCTTCTTGAACAAGCGCTCAAATTCTGTAAATTTGTATAAATTTGTGGTTGCAAAATATAACATTACGCTTTTTGCTTCTCCAAAATCAGCGTAAAGAGCTGTTCCACTTGGGCCGGAAGGTCGTTTGGCTCCAGAAGAACAACCTCGATGTTTTTGCTCTTTAGTAGTTCCCCTTGCAAGGGTGTGTGTTGATGTGTGACGAAAAAGGATGTAAACCTATCATTTACAGGAACCGAAGCTAGAGCAAGATGCAACTTATGCCATATGTATCGAACGTTCGGATCGGAAAAACTGTAACCGAAGAAGATCACGCTCCTGCTCAGAATTTCCGATCTAAACCTGATGTCAGACGGGTGGTCGAAACTCAATCGGTTATAGTAGTCACTTTCCTTAAATACAATTGAGTCCTGATCCGAAAAATCACCATGAAACTTGATCACATTTGTCAATTCGAATTTGGAACGATGTTTAGATCGATCGGCGTGCGACACTTTGGGTGACCGAGTACGTCTGCCCGGAACTATATGAGGATCCATAAAATTCCTTTGATTTGCTGTGACGCAGTGGGGAATGCCTTCGTGGCGAAACCCTTCTTCAATCCAATGGTCCCAGTTTGTGGTGAAGATATGAGGAGTATCAACATAGGGTAAAAGCAAATGCGCTGGAGAGACCGAAACTTTGTGTCCTGCCCCATCAAGAAGCTTCGACATGTCGTTGTAAAATTGTTTGAGTTGACCTCGAATCCCCATGAATTCTGCAATTTGCATATAGCTGCCTTGTTGTTCCAGAATATCTGGATCATATCCCAGCATTTTGGCGCAATATGGCATCAATTGAGCCCAATCAGGAAACTTTGGGTCTATGTTTTTGGAGAACCCTGCGCCTATGAATGGAAGTAAATTATGGTTTTCTGCCGCCTCGGCTAACTTTGGTGACAGTAACAATTCGTGGACTCCATCGTAAAGCTTGTTTCGATTCCAAAATCTTCCTACAATGTCATTAGATTAGAAACCACCAGCTTGAAGACACTACAATATAGCGATAAACTTTATTCTTGTCAATGGGAATTGCGCCGCCAGGCTCGTTTAGTAGGGAAATGTCGCCAGAACATCTAGTCGAGCATCTTGGAAAAAGTAAGGCGAAGGAATCCGACGAGCCAACTGATCGAACCCTAAATACTGAATCGCTTCATACGAGATAGAGTTTTTGTGCTAGTTCCAGCCGGAATTCGAATTTCTCCAACTCATTCTTAATGGTTTTCGATTATTCTGATTGTTTACCGGGTGGGATTAAAGTTGAAAAATATCCGATGTGTCATTCTGTGTATTCATGACGATTGGTGGTTCGTCCATCAATCCATCGTGGCATCGAAAAACTTCGGGCCAGTCCTCGCGTTTATCTCGCGCACCTCGTGGAACAGCACAACTGGCGACTGGGCGAAAGTAGCCCAAGAAGCGGAACGAGCCGGAGCCGAAGTAGTTCTCGGAGATTGGGACAACGAGACCACTCACCGCAGAGAAGCCTACGCAGAAGCCAAGAACAGAGGATACAAATACGCCCTCATTCCTGACGGTGACGAAGTCATCGAACCAAAGCTCCTCGAAACCCTTACCAAACTAGCAGAAACCGAAATCGCCGAAAGAGTCTATGCTCACATGGACACGTATTGGAAGTCTGCCCGGTACGTTATTCGTCCAAGGGAGCAACTTGCACCCGCCATCCTTATCGATCTCACTATCGTAGAACACGTTTACATTCGGGATTTTCACGGAGGCCGACCACTTACTTTAACTCCCGAGCACGGAGTTATCCATCACCTCAGTTATGCCGGACCAGACGAACGGATTCACCGCAAAATCACGACTTGGAGCCATAAAGATGAACTGGTTCAAGAATGGTATCAAAACATGTGGCTCGGATGGGATAAGGATAAGCTTAAGCGGGACTTCCACCCGACGCACCCACCGGCGTACGGAATGGCGGAGCGGATTGAAATTCCAGAAATCCTGAAAGGAATTTGGGACGAGCGAGAAGTAGCAAACCCAAATCCCGAAGTGCCAAAGAGCTGGCCAACGGTCAGTATTGTCATTCCCCTGCACGGCGGACGCGAAGACATCCAAATGTGCTTGGGCAGCCTAGAGAAGAGCCAAGACC
>JAYUOQ010000519.1:0-18897 GCA_043760685.1 Armatimonadota bacterium
TTGATTTCGTTCTTGGGGACAATCCTTAAGGATGGTGCATTAAACATCGACATGGAAGACGAAATCGTTAGAGGGACCCTTATTACTTACGAAGGAAAGATAGTCCACGATGTCATCAGGCTCTCTTTGGAGCGGCCAGGAAGCTAACTATGACCCTAATCGCCGTAATCACAATTTTTATCTTGGCTGTCTTCGTTGGGCTCGAGGTTATTGCAAAAGTACCCCAGACGTTGCACACGCCGTTGATGTCCGCAACAAACGCGATTCATGGCGTTATCCTTGTTGGCGGAATCATCGTCTTGGGCAGGGCACACGATACGCCTTCTTTGATTCTCGGATTCCTTGCCACTTTGTTCGGTGTTCTCAACGTTGTGGGCGGATTTGTCGTCACCGACCGAATGCTTGAGATGTTCAAGCGAAAGCCAAAAAAGGTGGATAAATGAACGCAGACATCATCAACATTTGTTACCTTGTGACTGCAATTACATTCATGCTTGCACTTAAGCTCATGAATGGCCCAAAGACCGCACGACAAGGCAATTTACTGGCTGCGTCTGGAATGGGATTGGCGATCTTGGCGACGTTCTTCATCAAAGATGAGAATGGGAATACGTTAGGCAATTTTCAATGGATTGCTCTTGCGTTTGTCATTGGGTCCATCCTCGGAACATGGTCGGCCCGCAAAGTCCAAATGACTTCAATGCCACAAATGGTCGCCCTGTTTAATGGTTTAGGGGGCGGAGCAGTTGCTTTGGTCGCAGTTGTCGAATATCCGCATCTTTTTCAAGATGGAACTGCACCAATCGTTCCTCTTTTGACAACCGTACTGAGTCTCCTCATAGGTGCAATCAGTTTCATGGGAAGCATGATAGCCTATGGAAAGCTACAGGAGATATTGTCCGGGCGGCCAATCACTTGGCCCGGTCAAAAATTCATTAACTTTGTCTTGTTTATCGCGGCTATTGTGTTAATGGCACTATTACTTGGCGGTCATTACTCAGGACCTCTCCTTTACGGTTTACTTGCGCTTTCGCTGATTTTAGGAATCACACTTGTCCTGCCGATCGGTGGTGCAGACATGCCAGTGGTCATTTCGTTGCTCAATTCGTTCACCGGTTGCGCTGCCGGGCTCGCCGGGTTTGTTCTCAACAATACTGCCTTGCTCATTGGTGGTGGCTTAGTCGGTGCCAGCGGTCTGATACTTACACTCGGAATGTGCAAAGCCATGAATCGGCCGTTAAGCAACGTAATCTTTGGCGCATTTGGAGGTGGACCGACAGGAGAGGCGAGCCTAGGTTCAGCCAAGACCGGAAATGTTCGAAGCTACGCGGTCGAAGATGCGGCAATCATTTTTAGTAATGCGTCAAGCGTGATCATTGTTCCAGGATACGGGATGGCAGTGGCTCAAGCACAGCATGTCGTCAAGGAATTCGCTGCAAAGTTAGCCGAGCGAGACATTGACGTCAAATACGCCATACACCCTGTCGCAGGAAGAATGCCAGGACACATGAACGTTCTTTTGGCAGAAGCCGACGTGTCGTACGACCAACTCTTTGACCTCGACGAAATCAACTCCGCTTTTGCCGAGACGGACGTCGCTCTTGTGATTGGCGCAAACGATGTCGTGAACCCGGCAGCAAGGTACGACAAAGCTAGCCCGATCTACGGAATGCCAATTCTGGATGTAGATAAGGCGCGAACGGTCATCGTCCTCAAGCGAGGAATGAGTCCCGGATTTGCGGGTATCGACAACGAGTTGTTCATCAATCCGAACACCATCATGGTGTTCGGAAACGCGAAGACAACAATGTCCAAATTATCTGCCGCAATGGACTCGGTTTAGCCGCCGTGAGCCGCTTTACAAGCCTTGCAGACTTGCTTGCCCTCGTGGGTAACCATATCTGCGGCATTAAACTCGTTACCACAAAGTTCGCACTTAACTATTTTGGCTTCCATATTGTTGGAAGATGCAGTTGAAGTAGTTTTTGTATCAGGAGTTGACGACGAGCAACCCGCAACAACAAAGAGGGCAAGGGATAGGACAAGAATTTTTTGAATCACACCTTACTTAAGCAAGTCAATGGCCAAAAGTTCCACTTTTTAAAGACACTTAGCAAAGATGTAGGCATTTCAGGAATTGAACAAATTGGTCAGTGATCTGTCCGAATCCTGTATAATCGGGCAACAATGCCAACCAAAACTCCATTGCTTTTTCGATTCTTGAATTTAATATTTGGAGGAGTAGTTTGGGCTTTATTGCCTGGCCAAGTATTCGCCCAAGAGGTAACGGACAAACCATTTTTTAAAGATGGGCAAGCGCAAATTGTCCCGGCGTTTGCAAACAGCAACGATTGGGTTCGAGAGAGCCTTTGGGTCGAAACTGAGTTCGATTCGGATCAAAATGGTAAGCGTGATCGAGTTTATGTAGACGTCACTCGCCAAAAGCAGACCGAAACTGACAATCTCAAAGTGCCTGTCATTTACGAGTCCTCGCCTTATTTCGCCGGAACTGGCGCCGGGGATGTCAATTGGAACGTCCGCCACGAGTTAGGTACCGAGCCACCGGCCCGCACATTTCATCCCAATATTCGATTCGAAGCAAACCGACCCATGATCTCCGCAGACCTCGTAAGAAGTTGGGTCCCTCGTGGATTTGCCGTAGTCCACTCAGAAGCTCCAGGAACTGGACTTTCCACCGGGAGTGTCACGATCGGCGGTGCTCCCGAGCGATTAGCTCCGAAAGCGGTCATTGATTGGCTGAATGGCCGAGCCAAGGGTTACAAAACCGTTGACGGCAACGAGCAAGTCTTTGCTAAGTGGTGTACTGGTAAGGTTGGCATGACCGGAACTTCTTACAACGGCACGATTCCGATCGCAGCCGCGACCACCGGAGTAAAGGGTTTGGAGTGCATTATTCCGGTCTCTCCTAATACTTCGTACTACCACTATTATCGGTCCAACGGCCTTGTGCGCAGTCCGGGCGGATATCTAGGTGAAGACGTTGACTCCCTATACGACTTCGTCAACAGCGGCAATCCGGACGGACGTGAAAACGGCAATAAGCTTTACCGAGATGGTTTGTTCGCCCAGAATCAAGATCGTAAGACTGGCGACTACAATGCGTTTTGGGCAGATCGTGACCTTTTACGATTCGCGAAGGGAATAAAGTGTGCCGTCATGATGGCTCACGGATTTAACGACTGGAACGTTATTCCCGAGCATGCCGTCCGCATCAGTGAAGCGATCAAAGGCCGAGTGCCACTCGTCCAATACTTCCATCAAGGTGGTCACGGGGGAGATCCACCTTTTGAACTGGAGAATAAGTGGTTTACTCGATTCCTGTACGGAGTCAAAAATGGGATCGAAGACGGCCCCAAAGCCTACATTGTTCGCGAACGGGCTCCCGGAGCACCGCGAACTGCAATCGCTCCAACTCCGTACGCCGACTATCCTAATCCTGATGCTAAGACAGTCACCTTCAATTTGTTGGCTGGAGGAACGCTAACCACAGAAAATGTTGATAAGGTACAGGGACCGATGTCGCTGGTTGATGATGCAACGCAAGGAGCCGCCGCCCTTGCACTAGCACCAACTTCGCCAAATCGATTGCTGTTCGCTCTTCCCGAACTCAAGAGCCCTTTGCACCTTTCTGGTACGGCTCGAATCACGATTAAGCTCAAGTCGAGCGCACCAGCGGCAAATCTGTCGGTTTATTTGGTTCAGTTGCCTTGGACTTCAGGTCCGATTGGAACTTCAAACCTTATCACCCGAGGTTGGGCTGATCCTCAAAACTACAAATCACTGACCAAAGGCGGCGATTACCAATCGATGGCACCTGGAGTTCCTCTGAATCCTAACCAGTTTGTGACGTTGACTTTTGACTTGGAACCAGACGACCAAATTATTCCCGTTGGAAAGAAGATTGCGCTAATGATATTGTCAAGCGACAGTGAATTCACCTTGCTTCCCAAGCCAGGCACAGTCCTCACTGTTGACCTCGATGGCACCAAGATCACGTTGCCGATTGTTGGCGGTGCCGAAGCTCTGAGCAAGGCAATAAAGTAACCAACGCTCCTTCCTTGGGGAAGGTGGCGCGCCAGTCAATCCAAATCATTGCCCCTCTTTTGACTGGCGTGACGGAAGGGGGAGAAAGGCTCACTTCATCCGAATGCGCCTAGCCCTGCCGTTTCACCATCTCGTCAATCCAAATTGGCGCAAACGGTGCAACGCAGCCTTTCGATACCGGGTAGTCACGAAAAGCATTCGACTTCTCACCAATAGCGATCGCGCGATTGCGGAACTCCGGGTTCCGAATACCAATCTCCGCCAGGCAATAGTTCAGCATCCACTTGGAATGTTCCATCGTGAGCTTAGGGTTCTCTTCCGGGTTCTCTGCCAGTTCTTTCTCGATTCGGTCGAGCAGACCGTTAAGATCAAGTCCAACCGGGTCTTTGCAAATCCTTTCAGCCGTGAGGCTCCACGCCGATCGATTGGTGGCCGGATCGTTGGCGCCCATCCATCTCTGGCGCAATTCTTCTTTCTGCGGGTGTAGCTTCACCACATTTGTATTGAGCCAGTCAGCAACATGCCAATAGGGAGCGCCCTTTATCAACCCTTCAACTTCATCAGGTGACAAACCCTTTGGCTTGATGATCAACGTGGCCAGCAACATCGCGTCAACGTTTCCGGTCCGCCAGAGTTGCTTCGCCAAGTCTAGATCCGATTTGATGGATTTAGCTACCGCTCGCAAATCGGCAGACTTTACGCCGAATTGGTTATCGGCCGCACCATATTTCAGATTGTGCTTATAGACCGATTCGTTGCTGAGGGACTTCAGTTGAGACATCACTTCATCGAGAGTCATGCCGCGATTTTACCAAAGACAGTTTTTCCTAGTCCCACCAAAACGGAGTAACGATCACGATATAAAGCCCAATGAGGGCAACGCCCTCAAGCCAAATTGACTCGCCATCAAACACGATAAACGCCGTAACCAAGGAGGCCAAAACCAGAGCTGCTACCATCAGTGGCGAAAAGACTAGGGTCAAAATCGCACCTCCGGTTGTGAGCGAAATGATGACCAGTAACGGAATCAGCAATAGCGCGATCTGAAGCGAACTGTTCAAAACCAAACTTAGAGCCAGGTCCTGTTTGTTCCTCATCGCCATCTGAATACCGACGATGTTTTCAATTGCGTTACCCGCAATCGCGGCAATAACCAATCCCGAGAAGCCTTGTGAAATCCCCATCGCCTTCGTCGCAGGAGTGAGGGCTTCGACAAACCATTCAGAGACAAAAGCGGCGCCAGCACCGGCGAACACAAGGACTAAGGCAGCAAACCAAATCGGCCAAATCGAGGCGTGATTTTCAGAATCATCAACATCTGGCGTAACTGCCTTGTCAGATTTCAACGTAAAAACGAGGCTACAAACAAACACAATTAAGAGAACGACGGCAACTGCGACACTGAGCGAGCCTTCGTGCATTGAAGCTGGAGCATGCAACCAATGAGATAGTGACGGAATCACAAGCGCCGCCGTCGCCAGCAACATCAGCGTAGCAATCATCTTGGGCGGCTCAGATCGAAAAGTCTGAGTTCCGTGTTTGAGACCACCACATAAAATGGCTAATCCCAGCACCAACAAAGAGTTGGCAAGAATCGAGCCGACGAGCGCGCCTTTCACAACGTCAACCAACCCGGCTCGAAGGCTGAAATAACAAATGAATAGTTCCGGCAAATTGCCGAACGCAGATTGGAGCACACCGGTTACACCAGCAGAGAGCTTGTTCCCAAGATGGTCAGTTGCATGCCCCACAACCATTGCCAAAATTGACAAGGCAACCGCAGCGATTAGAAAAGCAACAACTTCTCCAAACCGCCCGGACGAGGTAACCCCAGCTAAAATTGAAGCGCACAAAGCCCCTCCCAATAGCCCCCAATCCTTTCGGGCAACCGACTTTAATGCACCATTCATCTCCGCATAATTTACCAGTTATGGCATTTAGCGTCGAACATTTAAGCTCAGGTTCAAATCCCATTGTAGGGCCCCGAACCGGCAATCTTCAGGACCATCAAATCGATTTATTGTTCAATTGCTTCCTAATGGCTTCAGATAACTCCTTAACTCCATCAGTATTGCCACTTGTGCCAAGCAACCCACCGATGCGGCGATAAGTAATATTGCCTTCCCGATCAATCACGATATGAACTGGGAATGCAATATTGCCTGTGCCATCCCCATACTTGTCCATGATGAAGTCAATTGCGTCGGAAACCACTTTATAGCTGAATTCATTTTTATCCAAAAATGTTTTCAAATTGGGAGCTTTATCGAGTGACGGGGCAATAAAGACAACATCTTTGCCTGCAAATTCCTTTACCAAGCCATTGAGATTTGGTATTTCAGCAAGACATGGTACGCATCCGAGAAACCAAAAGTTAAAAACCACAACTTTTCCCTTAAGTTTGGCGAGGGAAAGCTCTTCGCCGTCAATCGAGGTTAGGCTAAAGTCGGGAGCTTTGCCCAACGACTTGATTTTTTCCTTCTCTATCAATGTGTTGAAGAACTTGTCTGGGTCGCCAATCGCTTTGGCTACCTTCTTCAAATTATCTAGCCCAAAGCTTTTAGGGGCATGAATTGACCACGTCGATATCGAAGATTTGATGCCCTGACTGCTTGTGAAAGGACCAATGTTCTGTGAGGTCTTGATTGAAGCGATTTGCCCATTTTCCCCAGACGGTTTTGCTTCAATAAGGTTTTGAAAGAAGTCAGTGTCCCCGCCAATCTTTTTGGAAAGTAGACTAATTTTCTCTGCCCCAAATGAAACTGGACATTCGATTACCCACCTATTTGATTGATCTATCCCTTTCTCTTTGGGATCAAGGTAGAGTTTCAAAATCCAAGTAATTGGCATCTTCTCGCTGTTTTGGGCTGTATAGCTTGCTTCGCTCTTTTGGACGAAAGCAGAAAATAGTAAAAGGGAAAGAAGGGCTGAAATAGAACTGATTTTCATAATGCTCACCAAAACTTAGTTTTCACTACGGACTATCAACGATCTGATGTTCCTCGAAACGGCATTGTTTTTTGGTCGAACAGCTTTGACTCATGGCCAAGTAGACAGATTAGAAATACATAGAAGGGTAGGTTGCGCTTCGACCAAACGACTGACTTGGTGGAGTTGGGGTTAACAGGATTTGGAGTTCATCGACATCCCGATAGCCGGGGCGAACCCCCCGGAATCCTGTTCGGAACGCTATTCTAAGTTATGCGTTGCCTGTCCGATTCGGCCACAACCCCAGTTATCGAGAAACATTTTGACGAACCGCAGCCAAAAAATGTTCACAAAAAAGAGCGGCATCGGTTTAAGCTATGCCGCTCTGACTGCTCCCTATCCCCACATTAAGGAAGTCGAGTGACTCCAATTTACCCCTACTGACTCGTATTGAAACTCTCTGGTCTTACCAAGGTTGGAGTGGCTATTGGGTCTTTCGACTATTAGGTTGAACAACCGGTGTAATTGTCCTTTATGGAACTGAATGATAGGGTTTATGGCCCTTGCCAACGCTGATCCGAAGCGCCCAGTCGTGCGCTATGCAATGAGTACCCAAAAAAATGAGAAATAGAGCAATTACTCTAAATTCTCGGGTAGAGTAATTACTCTAATGACGATAACTACGACAAGAAAGCGGATACGAACTCCGAAACAGACTAGGGAGCTGATCCTTGATACAGCTCTCGGGTTGCTTAATGACCTGAGTACATTAGCGGTTTCGACTAACATGGTTGCGAAGGAGGCTGACCTTAGCATCGGAAACCTCTACTATCATTTTAAAGATCGCGGAGAAATTGTTCGGGCTCTCTTCGAACGGAACGCCGCCGAAACCCGGCTTGCTTTCACTCCTCAAGAGGGTGACTTATTCAGCTTGGAGCTCTGTGAAATGATGATGAGGAGAAACTATGAAATCCTGTGGCGTTACCGATTTCTCTATCGGGAGCTCACGGTCCTCCTCAACCGGGACACGGTGTTGGCTAAAGCCTTTAGAGAGCACCGGCAGTACGGCATGGCAAGTTTTGCCCAACTCCGTGCCCAGTTTGTTCTTGCCGAGTCGATGCGCCCGAGCAAGACCGCCGAAGAGGAAGAGCGACTTGCGGTAATGGTCTGGCTTGTCAGCGAGTACTACATTCAGTTCCTCGAGGCCGAGAAAGAAGTTAAGGACTTTGATTTCATTGAGCAAGGAATTTTGCTATTGAGACAAACGCTTCAGCCGTACATCGTCGAGGTGCCCAATTGAAGAGCAAGTTTGCATCCACCGCGTTGATCATTGCTGTCCCAGTCCTTTTCGCGGTTGGGTTCACGATTTTAGGGTCAACATTTGACTACCCAGAGGTACTCAGAAAGCCATCGGCGGAAGTGCTGGCCGAGTTTCAAGCAAAGAAAGCTCAGATCCTGCCCGGCTGGTGGCTCATGTTTATCGCGGCTCTGATGTTTGCTCCTGTTTCATCGCTGATCAACTCAAAGCTCACAACCTCGCAAGTGACTCTGACAGTGGGGATCGCAGCCGCAATCACCCAAGCGCTCGGTCTTTCACGCTGGATCTTCGCCGTCCCGGTGCTAGCCGCAAAATCCGACCCATCTGCTGTCCTCATCTTTGATGTCCTTCACCAACTACTAGGAGTTGGAATCGGAGAGTGGGCTGGATACTTCTTCACGTCAATCTGGACAGCTCTCATTGCTAATGCACTATCAACCCGGAGCAAACCTCTTGCCCAGTCGGGCTACTTCATCGCCATTGGCATTGCATTAGGACTAGCAGAAACTTTCGGGATTTCGATTGCAGGCTCAATCAATGCCATCGCCTACTCCGTTTGGATTCTTTGGATGATAATCGTCGCGGTTCATATCCACCGATACCAACCAGACCATCTTCCTGGAGCAAAGATCTCCAAATAAACGAACGAAGAAACTCGCACTCTCGCTCATCATCACCCCCTGCTTTGCAGGGGGTGCCCATTCCGAATAAGACAATTCAAAGCTCTATATTCACGAATTTCGGACCCCTCGACCGGATTTGAGTTGTACAAAGGTAACGTTTGGGACGGGTTTAACGCCTATGAAACCGTACTAGTAGCTCCCGGAATCCTGTTCGGAACGCTATTCTAAGTTTTGCGTTGCCTGTCCGACTCGGCCACAACCCCAGTTATCGAGAAACATTTTGACGAACCGCAGCCAAAATAGTTCACAAATAGAGAGCGGCATAGCTTTACGCTATGCCGCTGTGACTGCTCCCTATCCCCACATTAAGGAAGTTTCGTAACTCGGATCTTGATTTTAACCCGGTTAGCAAGGTCGTATTGCCATGGAATCACCTGGATAGTTTCTCCGCCCTCACCATTAATGTCTCCGAAGACACGGTTGGTTCTCGTATCAAAGTAAATGTAAAGTGAAGACTGTCCTTTCTTTGGGCTGATACAACAGAGGTCACTAGGATCAATTGGTGGATTGTCTCGCTCGATGACCGAGATCTTGATCGGGATGATTGTGCTTGCATAGTTTGTCACACCGACCGCAGGAATGTCCTTAGCGGTTACCGTTCTTGTGTCATCTGGAAGGTTAAAGGACTTTTCAGTCGCACCAACTCGGTATGTAAGTCTGAAATCAGCTTGAGTAAAGAAATCAAGGTCATTCTTCACGTCATTAACCTCAAGAACTTGAACCATCACGTTGTTTCTTGGAGTTACCGGATAGTCTGTCGAGTCCCAACTGCTTCGGCGCGTAGTCGAAGTGCTTGCAAGGATGTAAGGTCCAGCATCTCGGAGGAGTTCATTGTGAATCCAGGCCCCGTTAGCAGGATTGAACATAATCCCACCATGGTTGTCGTCGTCCCAAGGCAACATGTCGCCGTACTTTGCCGGTTCATAAACTCGGTAGAAGTTATTGTGTGTTCTCAAGTGATAAGCATGAGCAGAGTCCCAGGCCAGAAATCCATCACTGTCCCATTCGCCATCTGTAGCGCCGAACGTATATGGTTCGCCTTTTTTGATGGTATTGATGACTCCTTCGATAGTTGGCTTGGTTGGAACCCAAGGATCCTGTATCTCCCGAGCCATCACTGGCCCGACCCCTTTGAATGGGCTGGCGACTCGGTCTCCGGCATAGGTTTCAGCGGTACCCCAAGGCTTTTTCCCTTCATGGCCATATCCCTCAAGACTAAAAACACTGTTGATAAGATTTAGTGCCATTGACTCTGTTGCGCCCCTTACTCCAGAAGTTAATAGGTCAATCGTGCTTATCGGGTTATAGGTGTTTCCTCCAAGGTAAAACACGCTTCGGCTTTGATCTAAGTACTTGCCACCCGGGTTTCGACCTGCGGAGGTGTAGATGGGTACGAGCGAACCATTGTCCGATCGCCTTTCTACATTAGGACCAAGAATTCCCTGATTGTATTCATTAATTCGCGTAAGGTCGCTGAGGCAATCTCGTTTACCCGCAACCCCATCTAGTGCAAGCTTAACGACATCCTTGGCGATCTGTTTCATTTCTGCCGGAGTCTTATCTTTGCCCGGCGCCCAATTTAGACCTGAGAGAAAGCCGTAGACAATGCTGTATCCATTTGCACTTATATAGTCGGAAATGTCGCTGGACGGATCTTGAACAATGGTCCCTTCGTGAGGCGATGCCAGGGTTTGGGCAAGCACAACTCGCTGGCGAAGAAAGTCTGCTCTTGTTCGCTGTTGGGCTGTGAGTTTGTTACCCCAAAGATCGGCACCGGTCGGATTAGCAAGGATGCCACGAGCGATGATTCCACCAAAGCTGTGTCCAACCAAATAGATTTGCGGTTGCTTGTCGATGCTGAGATGACCAAATGTGAATACGTAGCTTTGGTAAACCTCATCGATGGTCTCGCCAAGTTGAGGCATAAAGTGTCTTGATCCATCCCGCGTGTTGATCATCACCATCGTTGAGTTTGCCCCTTGATTGTTAGACATTAGCGATATGTGTTGTTTGATCAATGTCTGGTTGGTTTCAATCCCAGAGGGTAAGGCTGTCAAAAACGACACTGGAAAGCATATTGGCGCAAGGTCAAGAACGCCAGTATCGGTTGTGTTTGGTGTCCAGTCGCTTATTGTGGTTTTCTTCAACCGCAGTTGCCCGCCGAGCCTTGGCGTAATAACTCGCATTTCGCTTTCATCAAGTCGTCCCTGTACACCCTTAATGAATTCATAGCCCCAATAGTGGCGAGCATGCCCAGACATGACAATTTTTTGTTCGGGGCTTTGGAGAGGTTCCGGTGTGACGCCATGAAGGAGAACCACCAATCTGGCTCTATTCTTTCTAAGTTGGAAATCTTCTGCGGCAACCGATACCTTTGGCAATGCAGTCAATACGAGCAGTCCGCAAGCAATCGTAAGATTCTTTGGGTTCGCAAATTTGAGTGAAAGTTTTTTCATATGTAAGTACGCTCCTGGTGCGTTAATGAAGATATTAGGGGGTTGCCGTGACAAGGCAATGGTTTGGGCGTTACAAATGCGTTACAAATTGGTTACAAGTAAGAATGAACAGTTCAACAATCACTGTTCCGAGGTGAGGATGTGAATGAGCAAAACCTTTTTTAAACAGATATAGTGAGGTTAATGGCAACCAACAGCGGAGCGGCATGGGTGGAGAAGTTTCCAACTTCGACGAGTACTTCCGATCTCAAAGATCCGTTCAAAGCGAACTTCGAGGCATTCCTCATGGCAATGAAAGAATCCGGAATTTCTGTGAGGGTAACCGCCTCTCATCGTCCAAAGCAACGAGCCTATATGATGCATTACGCCTGGAAGATTGCCAAAGGAAAGATCACTCCCGCCGAAGTGCCGCCGATGCCTGGCGTAGACATCATTTGGAACCATGGTCATGCAAAGCAAGGCGCCCAGGAGATGGTTGATGGATTTGGTATCAACAATCTAGCCGTGCCTCCTGCACTCAATTCGCGTCATATAGAGGGGAGGGCAATCGATACGGTTCTCAGTTGGGCAAAGGATGTTAAGATTCGGAAAAAGGACGGGTCCTTCAAAACCATTAGTGGAGCACCGCGCAACTCGACCCATACCGATTTAATCGCCGTAGGCGCAACCTACGGAGTTATCCATTTCAAACCAGCCTCCGCCGACAAAGTCCACTGGTCCGACGACGGACATTAAATACTCATGAAAGTCCTTTCCCTCGTCCTTCTTTTGACCTCGTCGGGTTTAGCTTCTAAGTCCGAAGTTGCTCACCTTTCTCCGTATGGGGTTGATACTTCATTCACGATCGTAAGGAAGTCAATCTCTCAATCTCCAACTCTGAATGAGGGGTCTAAGACCAAGATTATTGTTCAAGAGAACGATCCCGCTCCCGATGGATTTCAATATCTGAAGTCCGATAATGAGGAACCTGAACCTGGACTTGTAGGTGTACTTCTAAAGGACAATAGCCAATTCTCAGTGGACAAAAGGGTGATGAAAAGCACTGGTGAAGACTCAGTAATCCTTCGCCTGGCTAAATCGCCAACCCGACCCGCAAGAACCCTCGAACTCACGAAAACCGTCAAGGCAGACTACAACGAATGGCGAAGGTCCGCACTTCAACGAACTGCGAAATCCGAATGGCCGCCCAAAAAGCCAGGCGAGCCAAGAGTGCCAAAAGGAACTCTCGTCATTGTCGGTGGAGGAGGAATGACAAAGGAGATCGCAAATGCATTCATTGATGCTGGCGGAGGGGACGATGGTCATTTTGTCGTGTTGCCGATCTCTATGCCTGATCCCATCAACATTACCGCTGAAGAAGAATCAATGCATCGAATGGGACTTAAGAACGTAACCGTCATCCCCTATCGAGAGAAGTCCCAACTTGAAGATCCAAAGGTCATTGAATCGCTTAAGAAAGCAACAGGAATTTGGTTTGGTGGTGGTCGACAATGGAACTTCGTGGATGCCTATGAAGGAACAAAACTACCAGCCTTATTCAAAGATGTTCTTAATCGAGGTGGAGTCATTGGGGGTTCGTCTGCCGGAGCCACAATCATCGGAGACTACATGGTTCGAGGTGCACCGGCTGGCCCAACTCTTATGATGTGTGAAGGATACGAGCAAGCAATGGGATTCTTGCCGGGAGTTGCCATAGATCAACATTTTAGTGCTCGCAATCGATTCAAGGACATGACGGGACTGATGAGCACCTATCCCCAGTTTCTCGGAATCGGACTTGACGAAGCCACTGCAATTGTAGTTAAGGGCAGCGTTGCTGAAGTACTGGGTCGTGGATATGCTCACTTTTATGACTCAAAGAAAATTCGAATTCCTGAAGCCCCTGATTTCGACGCCTTTCCAGCTGGGAGCAAATACGACCTGGGCGCCCGCAAGTTCATTAAGTAGTTTGCAATCCTAATCATACGATTTTTTCCCAGAAGCGGGTCACTCCGCAATTGGGCCGAAGGGTGTAGAATGTCTTCGATCTATTGCTTTAGTTTTGAAAAGCGAAGGTGAAATGGGACACATGAAAATAAGAAATTTGGCTAAATCGCCAAGAACTCGATTTGCCCTGCTACTGGTTCTGGCAGGAAATATTTCAGTCGCAGCGGTTGTCATGTCGACGACGGGTTTACACAATTTGCAAGAGAAGCAAGGTCGAAAATCTACTGAGCCTCCAATGGCTGCCCGAGGAAAGATGGGGCAAGACCTTTTCTTAGCGATTGATCATCGGGACGTAGCTCAAGTAAAAGCTCTCCTGAGCAAAGGGGCAGACCCAAATTCACGTAACGGACTTGAATTCACTCCGCTTTACATTGCGTCGGCATCTTACCAAATGGATGTCATGTGTGAATTGTTAAAAGCCGGCGCTGAACCAGATGCAGAAAGCAATTACGGCACTCCCCTTATGTTCGCCGCCTCCTCCGGTAACGTCGTAGGAGCAAGAATTCTGCTTGGAAAGGGCGTTGACATCGAGGCAACTCGAAATGATGGCATGACGATACTTATGATGGCTTCGTATTCGGGGAATCCCGAATTTGTCAGCGAATTGATCGGTCGAAAGGCTGATGTCAATGTAAAGGACGACAGCGGTGCATCAGCCCTTACATATGCGGCACTTGCTGGCCAAGACAAGGTTGCAGAGTTGCTACTCAAAGCCGGAATCGAAGTAGATAGCACAAATGTGGAAAACATGACGCCGCTCATGATTGCGGCCAAAGCCGGTCAGGCGAAAGTCGTAAAGGTGCTTCTTGAGCATAAAGCCAATCCGAACGCAAAAGACATGACGGGCCAAACTTCGCTCATTTTGGCGGCAAAATATTCAGACAGTGCTGAAATCGCGAGGTTATTGAAGGCGAGTGGTGCGAACACTAAGGCAACCGACTCCAAGGGGCGTACAGCAGGAACCATTGCGAGCATGAGGGGCCGAAATGGAATTGCAAAAGTAGTTGGTAATGCAAAGGGCTCGTCGATGAGTAGATCACCAAAGCAAGCCGTAGTGTCAAGTTTGAATTTGATTCAATCATCAATGAATAAGTTCGAGAATTCGACTTCTTGTGCTTCATGCCACCACGAGGGCCTCGGCCGAATGGCTACGGGAATGGCTCAAGATCGTGGGTTCAAACTAGATCCTCAAGTTGCCGGACGGCAGAAGGCCATGCTAACCGGAATGACCACGGCAATGAAGCCGCTTCACGAAGGTGCACTGCAAAATCCCGAAGTGATGAAGCAAGTACCTTTGATTGAAATCAACGAGGTTTCGTCATCGGACACTTGGTTCCTTGCCGGAATGGCAGCCCACAAACAGCCAGGTACCGATGGAACCGCAGCCATGGCAAGGGTGCTGGGTAAGCAGCAATCGAAAGACGGACAATGGTCTATCTCCGGTTCCCGCGCTCCAATGCAGTCAAGTCCATTTACCTTCACTGCTTTGTCAATTAAGTCTCTGGATACTTATGCACCAAAGGCAGATGCCACTCGAATTGCTGAGCAAAAGACGCTTGCTTTAAGATGGATGTTGAGTACGCCGGCCAAGAATAGTGAGGATCGCGCATCTCGATTGCTTGGTCTAAAGTGGCTTCGGCACAAGGATATCAAGAAAGCAGTTGCGGAAATCAAGGCTGACCAGCGACCCGATGGTGGCTGGGCTCAATTGCCGAACCTTTCCAGCGATGCTTATGCTACGGGACAAGCACTCTACGCCCTTCATGAGGGTGGCGGAATGCCGGTAAACGATCCGATTTACCAAAAGGGTGTCAAGTTCCTGCTTCAGAACCAAGATGAAGACGGGTCATGGTTTGTGAATAAGCGAGCGATCCCAGCCAATAACTACTTCGATGGTGGCTTTCCTCACGGCCAATCACAATATTCTTCATTTAACGGCAGTTGCTGGGCTTTAATGGCACTGCTTGAGACAATCAAGTAATCAGATATTGAGGAGAGGGAAGGAATAGATCCTTTCCCTTTCCTTCTTTACTTTCCCCCTCCGCCCTTCTTTTTTTGATCAAGTTGTTGCTTATAGCGCTCACGATCCCTTGCCTCGCCTTGGCCGCTTACCGCGATTCCGGTCTCATAGTAAATCCCGCTTTCGAGACCTTTTCTGGCGAGTTCACCCCTCGTCTTTGCAATTCGAACGTGCTTCTTCAATACGTTCTGCATTGACTTTTTGAGTTTGTTTTCGATTTCACCTGGCTTTACCGTCGCGACCACATCGCCATTGGATCCAAAAATGTTTGGCTCAATGAGAAGGATTCCCGCTGCCGCAAGATCAGTCTTTACGTTAGGAATCCGCTTTACCGATTGAGTACTCGCAAAAGTGTAGTACCCAGCAAACTCTGGGTCCCATGCTAACTTTGCAAGCTTTGCTTCCAGCGCCATTCGCTCTTTTTCATCCGAGCCGACAACCACGATCAGCGCCTGTTGGTCTCCCGCCGCGACTGCCAATCCGACCTTAGGGTTCAAGGTAATCGGCAAGGCAGGGTTTCCAAGGGCTTCTTTCGCAGGATACTTTAAGGCTAACTCATCCATTCCTTTTGCCATTGCGTCGGCATCCGCGAATAAATCATTTGGTCCTCTGCCTGGGCCACGACCTCGAAGAGCAATCTCTCCTTCGGGAGTTAGTACGGCAAAGGAAGTATTGGCAACTTGCCCCCTCGTTATTTTGGCAATAAATGCCTTTTCTGTTTCATCTTCATATGAAGTAAGCCGAATACAAACAAACTTCTTGGCGGCTTCGATGACTTGTTTCTGGGACAGGAAACTCCTGTCCATGGTGACCTTACCTGGTCACCACATTCCCGAAACGCCAGCACAATGGGGTGCAGCGCTGACAAACAAGATAGGCTTACCAGTTCTCTTGGCCTCAGCTAGCCCTCTGTCGAGAGTTGCATACCATTGAATCGAAGCACCTTCGGCAGTTGCGGGACCTTGGCTACCTCGTCCGCTTGGTCCGCCAGGACCTCCGGGACGACCACCTTGAGGAGGGCGTTGAGCGAGCAACATGGGTGCAATCAATAGCAGACCAATTGGCGCAAGAATTCTTCGGAAGCAAACGGCATCCATCGAGGAGTAGACGGAGAATTCCAAGATCTTGTTCACTGGTTATGCGCAATTTGAGAATTCGGATGAATTGGGCGGGATTGAGCATTCATTGACGGGTAAAACGCATCAAGTCATGACGTTTCTTCGAGTGGGTATCCCGTTGGCTTTGTCTAGCCTTGTTTCAGCCAAGAATGGGGTTGTCGCTCAACAAGTACCTCAGCTAACTTCTCAGGGACTGGCTGGTTACATTAGTATGAGCGTGCCCGCTCCACCTCCTGAGTTCGGCTATGGAGTCAGTTTGTATGCCTCAGCTTGGCCCCTACTTGACCGGCCGATTAGGGATTTCCAAATTGGGTTGGCTTCCATTTGGATCATCCCTGACAACCGCAAAGTGAACTACTCACTCCTTCCAACCGGAACAGTAGCTCGGGATAATTGGCCGGAGCGGGGACCAAGCTACAGCACTGTGTTTCAAACGATTGAAGGCGGATTGGGTTTCTGGGGCAGCACTCGATTTGGATCAACGACAGCAAAGTTCCGCATGAATGGAACGTCCAATGGATACAACCACGAAATATCTTCACCGGGCTGGGGCTTTGGCAAAACCAATGCCCTTAAGCCGGAAGAAATGGGAATTGCTCAACTTAGCCCATACCTCCTTGTACCGCCCGATGGATTGACGTTTTTCCCTGGCACCAATGGCGAATTGCTAGGGTATGCATGGATGGCACTCCCTCTAACCAAGGCAAAAACGACCACCGCTGGGCTTCCAGTTACGACTGGGAATCAAAGTTGGACGATGTTTCTCAATACGTCGAATTTCCGTGGACCGGTCGCATTTTATACTCCAGCGACATGGAGTCGAATTTCTCGCCGCCACGAGCCAGCTATCGGACGCGGGTTAGATGCGTTGCCCGGTGTCGTTACTGGTGGAGCTATCGAAGTCAATACTGTTCCTAGATTCGTCAGCAAGGACTCTAGTGGAACCTCGTTTTCAAGTATTCCGGGCTTGCAGTTTCCGGCGGATAAGGATGGTCGAACCATACTTCTGCATAACTTGACTCAATACTCAAAAGGGGCTTTGTATGATCAGGTCGAAAAATGGATGGCTGGCAGCCCCATGCCCAATGGACGATTTGACGAAAAAAGCTCGTTCATTCCAACAGTGAGCACTCGCCCATTAACGGTGAACCAAGGGCCGGAGCGACTGCCAATAGAAGGAATCGAAAAGTGGGTGAAGACTCAGACTTTTGACAAAACGACTTTTGGACTTGAATGGAATCAATCCGTTCTTCAACCATGGACGAAAGGTTTGCAGAGAGGATCGTTTCCTCAGTATTTCCGGCAACAGAACAAGGAACTGATCGCGATTTCTGCAAGTGAAGTTCCATCCGAAACGGGTCTGACAAAAGCCCAGTTTTCTCCAGCAAGAGAAAAGCAAGTTTACTCCTCGCCCCTTGGACCGGATGATATCTGGCACAAACCCGGACCCAAAGCGGGACCGTTTTTCGCCAACCTTACCGATGGTAGCGTTGTAACCTACTATTGGTACCGCTTTATTGACCAACCTTCAATGCAGGATGCTGATCTCAGCGATGCGGAAAAGGTAACGCTTCAAGCAACTGTTGAACAAATCCAAGCGAAATGGACTCCCGAGAAACAATACATGCCGGGACCTAAAATAGGAACCATCGCAGCCTTGGATTCTGCTTTACGAGTAAAGCCGCCAAAGGGGTTAGAAGTTGGATATGTTCCAATCGTCACTCGACAAGAAGCCCAGAAGAAATAGGACAGATTTGAAAATGAACAGACTACTAAAAACTATCTTCATGATCGGGACAATTGTAATGGCAGGTTCGCTAGTCCAAGGACAGTCGAACGCACCAAAAAAACCTGTCAAGGTATTTATTCTCGCAGGCCAATCAAATATGGAAGGGCAAGCGGTTGTCGACCTGACCGGTAAAGACTACAACGATGGGAAGGGAACCCTTGCTACGCTCATGGCTGACCCTGCCAAGGCATCGATGTTCAAACATTTGCGGGCGCCCGATGGAAAACTGAAAGTTCGAGATGACGTATTTGTCTGCTATCAACGAGAGGATCAGCCTTTGCTCAAAGGACCGCTTGATGTTGGATTTTCAATTTATGGTGGCAAGCATCACTTTGGACCGGAATACCAACTGGGACATGTTTTAGGCGATTACTTTAAAGAACCAGTTTTGTTGATCAAAACTGCTTGGGGTGGCAAGAGCCTCTATGCAGATTTTCGGCCTCCATCCTCAGGGGGCCAAGTGGGTAAGTACTACAAGTTGATGCTGAAAGATGTAAAGACCGCATTGGCAAATATGGAAACTGACTTTCCGGC
>JAYUOQ010000520.1:0-6521 GCA_043760685.1 Armatimonadota bacterium
CGACCATCGTCGAAAACGACTCTTTTAGCTCGTCAATCGACTGACACTTATCATAAGCTCTTGCCGCTTCTAGCTGAACCTTATGTAACGAACGGGAACCACCGGCTTCGAGCATTCCGGCGGTAATAATCGCGAGGAACGTCAGGGCTTCGCTTCGAGCTTCATCCAGGTCAAGGCTCTTACTAAAAGCTCCATGGACCTGGTCAAGTGCTTTTAAAAATCGAACTCGATCTCGAAGGCGGACAATTGCGCCGAGTTCCGAAAGAGGAATGCCGTGACTCGATGAATGAAACGGACATTTGTTCGCTCGACCGCACTCAAGAACGATGTCGTAAATGACAAACGAGGATGCCAAGCCCAAGTCTTTGAAAATGATTTGATCAAAAACAATCTCGGTCGGGGTCTCAACGGTCAGGACATCGAGTCGGACTCGGGCAGAATCGATAAAGACGCAGCCAACCGTTTCGACCGAGCTACCGTCCCCAAATGAGTTTTCGAGTAGTTCCGATTCATGGGCGTCACGATAATGACGATTGCGAACCAGTTCGAGCGAATGAACCAGGGAGCCTTTTTGGAATAGCTGGACCGCTGCGCCGCGGGCTCCCTTGGCATCGCCGTTCGAATACAAGGCAAATACGCCAAGGATGTGAATTTTGGTCACGAACTTGTCTTTCGGAACCGCTACCGCAAGGGTCATCGGCAGGCTGCGGCTCGGATGCTTGTCGGTCTGGCCGCCGTGACTTTGCCAACCTTGTTCCTTTGTAAAAGGAAGTGCCAAGGGACGCATGTGCGCGTCCCTTGGCACCTCGCCCCGAGGAAACTTCGCGAGAATTAACTCTGCATTGCCATCGGGATCAATCATTGGCTACTTAACTGCCGTCGTCGTATGAGGCAGGTGCCCGAAGGCAGAATGCCTAATGCCCGAAACCTTCTTACTGATCAACTCAACATCTTGTTGATAGTAAATCGGAACAAATGGTGCATCTTGCAAAACGATATCCTCGGCTTTTGCATAAAGCTCTTGTCGCTTCTTCTCATCCATCGTCATATCGGCTTCTCGACAGAGGGCGTCATACGCATCATTCTTGTAATTAACCTTGTTTTCGTTGCCATAGCTTGCCAACAACGTTGAAAGGAAGTTCTCGGGATCAAGATAGTCAGCTGCCCATCTCATGTGGAAAATTTGCATCTTCTTGCTGTTGTGCTTGGCTAGGTATGCGCCCCACTCGATTTTCTGCGGTTTCAGGTTGATACCGAGGTTTTGCTTCAACTGCTGTTGAATGGCCTGAGCTACGATTTCAACGTCAGGTCGACCGTCGCGGTAGTTGAACTCAAGTTCGGGGAAGCCTTTTCCGTCTGGGAATCCAGCTTCGGCCAAGAGAGCTTTTGCTTTGGTGACATCGAAAGGAAGAGCATTCGTCTTTTCTCGTAAGTACTTGACGCTTGGGGGAAGAATCGCATCGGCTCGGCGATTGATTCCACCAAGAACACCGGTGACGATCTTGTCTCGGTCTAATGCCATTCCTAATGCTTGACGTACCCGTCGGTCTTTGAGGGCTGGTACCACATCGCAATTCATGCCCAGGTAGTACATTGCCGGTCTTTCAAACAACTGGATGTCGGGACTGAGCTTAGGATCGGCTTTGATTGCCTTCAAGTCTTGAAGCTCAAGCGTGATCATGTCGAGTTCACCGGTCTTGTACTTGTTGAGTCGAGTTTGAGAGTCCTTGATGACCGGTCGCTCAATGCTTTCAAGCTTTGGTTCGCCGCCATGATATCCTTTGTTTGCCGCCAGGATTACGATGGAGTCGGGAACAAATTCTTTCATTGTGAAAGGACCGGTTCCAACCATATCGGCTGGCTTTGCCATATCCTGTTTCGGATCGCTCAGGGCTTCTTTTGCGTAAACGAAAGAGCAAGGGTAGGTGAGCTTATCGAGGAAGTACGGTCTGGTTTTGTCAATCTTGATTTCAAGCGTGTTCGCATCGATCACTTTGATGCCAGAGACTTCGGTTGCTTTTCCGGCTAAACGATCGAGCACGCCAACGATGTCTGCCATGTAGGTACCGGCGGTTGGACTGTTAAACTGTGGATCGCAGGACCTTTCCATGCACCACTTAAAGTCGTCAGCGGTCATGACGCGACCATTGCTAAATTTCACATCCTTCTTGAGGTGGAAGGTGTACGTGGTGCCGTCAGGGCTTACATCCCACTTTTCTGCCAAGTTAGGCTGAACACGATTGTCTTCTCCCCACTTAACCAGACCTTCAAATTCTTGCTGAATGATGTCGATCGTGTCGCCGTCCTGGACCTTTGCCGGATCGAGCGACGTAGGCGTCGTGGGCAACGCGTATCGAAAAACGCCTGACTTACCGGCAGTGGTTCGATCCGAGAAGCCGCCTCCGGATTTGTTGCCTCCACTGCAACCAACGATCGTGAGGCCGATGACCCCGATAAAGACTAATGAATTAATCCGCATAGCTATCTCAACGATTTTACATTAAGAATCGATCCGAAGAGACGTTAGAAGGTGTTGTCTTGCAGGAAGTGGCTTTTCGCAAATGTGTTCCCACATTGGTTGAAGAGCTAATAAGCACTCAAAACTGAACTTCAAGTTGCCGGGGGGCGAGCTACATTCGGTCAATGCCGCCAACCCAAAGAGCACTTCCGCCTTTACATAACTTCGATCGGAAATTTGACTCGCGTGTTCGGCAACGACGTATCCTCCGGCAGAAGGTGAAAAGAACGCTTCTGATTCAAGAATCTTGCTTCCGCTGATTACGCAACGGTTAAACGATGGCAGGAATCCACTCAATTCCAACAGTTGCACCTCTGCCCACACCAGGGCGGCTACGGGATTTGGGTGCTTTTCTATTTCCTGCAGGCCGACCAGGCAAAGATCAAATGCCTCTTCGAATGGCTGCTCGTAGGGCAATATTTGACCGAGAAGCTCTCCCCAACTTAATCCAAGGTTTAGGCGGTCAAAATCCTGTCTTAGACCATGAAAGGAACTTCGCGGCTGCCCGGAAGTGACAAATTTTTGCTTTTTGCCGCTGGCGAACGTGAATTGACCGATGCTGAGAGGCTCGGTTAGACCTCGTAAACGGGATGCCGGCTTTTTTGCTCCTTTCGCAACAACATCGATCTTCCCAAGTTCCCTTGAGAAGATCGTTAGTCTCCGGTCCGATTCACCGGTATCGATACGCCGCAGCACAATGGCTTCGACGGTTGTGTCCATTTATTTCAACCAGTTACTTACCGTGGAAAATGGTCTTGTAGAAGAACTCATTCCAGATAAAGTACATTCGATCAATAACGAGCGTGAACCTCATCATAACCGTCGTTCCGAAGATAGCGCCAAAGCCAATCATCAGCAGGTAACGGCCCATAACATTGACCTTGAGCAGAACCTTGTTCTTTACATCAAAGCTGAAGAGGAAGTAACTGAGAACGCTTACCAAAGTAAACATGAACAAGAAGTTCGAGATCGCCTGAGACCAATAGACATTTCCAGCAACGATCGCAGGATCAACCCCAGAGCTTGTACCAGGGACGAAAAATCCTGAGGTACTGCCAATGATTGGTTTCATTCCCGCTCTGACTTGCGGACCATAGGTATCAAAATAGCTTTGAATCTGCTGACCAGACCAAACACCAAGGATGATTCCGAGTGGAATTCTGCTCATCCAGTTGTGCTTCCGGCTAAAGACCATGTAGCTCATGAAGCCAATCGGGAGCAAAGCGGCATATATCCATTGACCAGGAGTTGAAGCCTTGCCGGTTTCGTCCAAGGTCCCCATCATCCTGTCATACCAAATGGTGTGCAAAGACTCAGTCCAAATCGCGACCGCAGCCCAACCAGCGGCTAGTCCCAGGAACAAATGCTCGCAGAAGCGATAGAACTTGTTCTCTTTATAAAGCACACTGAATAGCCCAACGGTAACGATGACGCCCGCGGCTTTTGAAAGTGTGTAGTAAGTGTCGAGATTCATTAGCTTTTCGCTCCTTTTCTTGCCTGCATCATTTCAACGTTGCCGATGATGACTAATGCAATCATGAGCAGCAAAGCGAAGTGAAGAGTGGGATAGTATTTCGTTCCGTTTCCGGTGTTATCTTTCCCGGGGAAGCCTTCAATTTTGTCTGTGACTTTTTCAGAGACGATTCCAGGCTTGCCATCCTTATCCGGAATGTTTAGCCCTTTCTCCATCATTCCCTCCATGTCGTAGACTCCTTTTAAGCCGCCAAGGAATCCGGCAATTTGTCCGGAATTGTAATACACCTGGGTTTCAGGGACCATAACTCCAGTTACTGCAAAAATCATCGGGACCTTTTTAGATGAAATGAATTGGACATGGAAATCGGTCGTTTTGCTTGCGGTTACGTCAATGACCAGTTTGAAGTCCTGAACTTTCTGGATCTTTTCCAGAACTGGCGATTCCATCACCGATCTGAGTTTGCCCGTGGAATCAGTGTCTCGCTTGGATGAAAACATCTTTTTGACATCTTGACCAACGTTGTTAATGGCAACATCAGAGTTCGGATAGTAACCAGCTTGAACCCAGTCATCCCATCTCTTGTACGGTCGAGATCCTTCTTTTGCCATCATCGTATTAACCTCAGTGATGACGTCTTGAGCGCATCTTGGAGACTGCGGATCAGCCGAGGACCAGAGGGCAAACTTCACTTCCTTTCTCATCAGGATGCGAAGAATTGCAATCAGTTCAGCTTTACTTTCACCCCGAGTCGATCCCGTCCAGTCGCTACCGAGCAAAACGGTATCGCCCTTCTGCAGGTTCATCAAGACTTTGAATGTGTCTGCCGAACTGTCGAATGGTTTGTTGGGAACTTTGATATCAAAGAACAACGGAATCGAAGCGAACAGAACGAGTAACAAGTAAACGGTGTACTTGGGAATTCCTTTAAATTTCATTATTTGCTCCCCTTTTCTAGGCCAAGCCAGATTCTCAGTGCCATGCTGAGCGTTCCCAGTCCGATGCCAAACCGAATACCGGTGATGGCTGGAGTTTGGAACGTATTTTTGATCCAGTTGGCAATTTCCGATATACGGAGGTTAAGAATAATATCGCGAGTTGGTCCCGGCTGTCCGGCAATTTTGTCAACCAAGCCATCCCAGGCAAAGGCGACGACTCCCATCAAGCTGAGAATAACCAAGAGCGCGGTTCCCAACAGAATGGTTGCCTCAACGGATCTTGCTCGGAAAGCTCGATATGCAGCGGAGAGAATAAAGAACGCAATGATGGAAAACATTGCCGCATCCATTTGCTGAAGAAGACCTTCAAATAAGAAGTCTCGACCCATGTTGATGAATCCCCAGTTATTTGGGTTATCAAAGTCCATGGTCTTGGTTGCTTCACGAACGTGAAAATCTCCGTATCCAAAGAACAGCATTGCCAGTAGTGATCCGATTAGCACCACGCTAAACGGCCAGTCCTTTTGTTGCTTGATGATCTTCGTGCCGTGGATCTTCATAATGCTGAAAATCCCCAGACCGAGCATGAACGCGGCTAAGACTTGGGCAATCGTTCCAACGATACTGGTGGTTTCGTTCATCCAGGCGCTAACGCCTTCAACTGCACCTTTTGGAAGTTCTTTGTTTTTGTCAAAATTGATCGAATGTGGCCAGTATTGATAGGCTACAAAGAAAGCTCCTGAAAGGAACGTCAAAATCCAAGTAATTGGTCTTCTTGCTTGAGTCGGCGCTTTCGTTAACGCAAAGACAATGCCAAATCCAACTAAGAGGGTCAGGAGTATCATCATCCACAAAGGACCAGAAAAAGGAACTTTGCTCCAAAAATTAATTTGACTTTCTCTCATTACTTGGGTACTCCTACCAGCGGTGATGCTTCATCAACCGGTTTCGGGTCTCTTTCTACTTTCAGATCTTCCGGTGGATCCATTGTCTTGAATAACTTAGAAAATACAAATTGATGCTTTTCGGCATCCTTCAATTTCTTGAGCTCTTCGGCAATGATCGTTTGATCTCCGTTGCTCGAGCTGACAATTTCTTCAACTGCCTTTGCATGACCGCATGAGAAGACCGATTGTGAAACTGCTCCGCAAAGGATACACATGATTGCGAAAACCTTGGACCAGTCTTGACCGATCAAGCTACCCACCAGAACTGGCTCACGAGTGAGGTAAGCCGAAGCGGCATAGAACTCGTCTCCGATGAGAACGTAGTCGCAAGCAGCGATAAAGAACGGCGTTTGGGTGGCTTCAGTGGATGAAGCTACTTGAATCGCACCGATTGAGTTTGCCGTTTCGGCAAAGATCAATGACTCGGCGTAGAATTCTCCGAGAAAGAACGTTGCCGCGGTCTGTTCACGGTGGATGATTCCGGATACACCGGCCGCAAACGCAAATTGTCTGTCGGAGATGTATCGTACGGAGTCTGGGTCAAATCTCTCGGGAACGCCTTCCTGTTGGTAAACGTCTCGAATGACTTCCTGAGCCAATGTATACATGGACGCCGAATAGGCGCACATGATGATCGGATTCGA
>JAYUOQ010000521.1:0-6471 GCA_043760685.1 Armatimonadota bacterium
TGAGCTTCTCCGAACCAGTCTCCACGCCTGAATTATACATTTGTTCAAGCGTTCATCCGACCAATTTTGCCTAGCAACTACGTTCATTGAAGTCATTGCGACGTAATTCTAGCCAGTTGGTAGTTGGTTCGAGTCCTACAGCGGCAGCCACGATCTATAGGTTCAAAAGCCTTACCGTGATTGAGTACCTTATCGTTGACAAGTACAAGTCCGTGACTGGCGCAAACCTTCGACATGCGGATTGAGGAGAGAAGGCGCTTCGAATTTGCTCGGAGCCAGCTTCCACCACTTTGAATTGTTGAATTGAGATTTGGGCTTTAATCGTTGCTCTTGCAAAGTGAAACAGATGTCAAAGGTAAGCTAAATTCGAAGGAACCAAAAAATCGAACAATCTATTCGCGGAGTTTTAGAGTCGAGCACACTGCTAAATGCTCTTACTGATCAACAAATGATTGATCTGGCTAACCATTGTAAGCTCTACCGATGTGATCGCGGTGAAATTATATGGCACTCAGGTGAAAACGCAAGTTTCTTTGGGCTTGTTGGAACCGGTTTCGTCAAAATGGTGAAATCAAATTCAAATGGCGTTGATCTCACGCTTGAAATCATGGGTCCAGGACAAATTTTTGGACTACTTGGACTAATCGAAGGAACGGGTTGCCCATTGACTGCATTCGGCTTAACCGATACGAAGTATCTGAAGATTTCCAAAGCAGCATTCTTGGAAGTCTACAACCAGAATATCATTCTGAAGGACGGTATCATGCGTCGAACTGCCGTCCGGTTTCATCAAAAACTCGATTTCATGGCAAAGCTTTCTTCCGGTCGGGCAGAGGAAAGAATCGCAAGCGTTTTGCTCATTCTCGCCGAATCTTACGGAAAGGAAGATGGCGGCAAGGTTCACATTACCGTTCCTCTCACTCGGCAAGCATTAGGAGAAATCGCGGGGACCACGACCGAAACAACCATTCGGGTGCTATCGAAGTGGACAAAGATCAACTTGGTTCAAACTGACCAACACATGATAACGGTCGTCAACAGAGAGAAGCTCGAAGAAAAGCTAGTTTAGGCCATATGATGAAGATCATAGACGCTCTGTAGTTACCAATCAATAATCATCTTAGAGGAATATTCAGATGATCATTGTCTTTCCAACTCACCTATATGACGCCGTTCAACAAGCCCAATTCGAGACCGAATACAGGGTGCGATTTGAGAGGAGACTGGACAAGGACTTCAGCAAAACAAACCGAGACAATCGTTCAGACCTTTACCAACGAGCTCGAGTTGGAATGAAGTTTCAAGGGGATGGTAACTGGTCTGGTTTCGCCCAGTTTCAATTCGCCCATGATCTGATAACTACTCCACAGAGAAATAGCTCAGACGAAAGTCGAGACATTTTGCTCGCATATGCACTGCAAAAAAATAAGGATGGCAAGCTAACCATTGGTCGACAAAAGATTGATATTGGTTCTGAGCGGCTGATCGGATCACTAGAATGGATAAATAGAAGTCGAAGTTTCGACGCAATTAGATTCCAAACTCCTCAATATGACGCCTTTGCAGCCGTAGTCGGAATTCAGAACTTGCAACCGCAACAAGCGAGAATAGTTGGCGTTTCCGTTCCAACAGCTTTTGGTACGACAACCCTCATCTTTAAGCATGATAAGAATGGTTCAACTACCGATCATTGGACATTGAGCCAAGCATCAAAAGGCAACGTAGGTGGATTCAAATATGATTTCGAAGGGGCGCTGCAAAATGGACATAGTGGCGGGAAAGCAGTGGATGCATGGGCCATTCATGCCATGATCGGAAAAGCCTTAACATCAACTTCTCAAATTGGACTTGAGTGGAATGCCGCCAGTGGAGGAAGCTCAACGGGTTCAAAAGTAAGAACTTTTGACAATCTCTATCCGACCAACCACAAATTCTATGGGCTAATGGATATGCATGCTTGGAAGAACCTTGACCAAATCGCCTTAACTCACACCCAAAAACTTCGACAAGACATTGACCTAAAAACGCGAGTCGGCAAGAGCTGGCTCCGAGACAGCCGTGATGCCTGGTATGGAGTAACCGGAGTTCCCAATCGGTATAGCGGCGGCGCACTTGTGGATCCTACAGGAGCATCAGGAAAGGACCTTGGTGTTGAGTGGGAATTGGAAGCAGTTTGGAAGAAGAGTGCAAAAGAATCAGTTCTCTTTGGGGTGGGATATTACAAACCAGGTCACTTTGTTTCAAACCTGACCGGAAGTGGTCAAGGTCAAGTTTTCACTTGCCTTCAGTATTCGGTGAAGTTCTAATCAATTGAGGGCTTGGAAGCGAATGAATCAAACTAAACTAGAAATATTGTGAGTGAGCGACAATTCTACTTAGACCCGAGCCGGTGCATTGGTTGCAATGCATGTGTTGCTGCATGTGGTGAATGTGATACTCACGCAGGTGTCTCCATGATTCATTTAGAACAGATTGATCGAGGAGACACCGTTCAGACAACTCCGGTCATTTGCATGCATTGTGAAGATCCCGCATGCGCTGCAGTTTGTCCGGCAGATGCCATCAAAAAGACTCCCGATGGAGTGGTCCAAACATCACTCAAACCAAGGTGTATTGGCTGCACAAATTGCGTTTACGCTTGTCCCTTTGGGGTTCCTAAGTACGACGTCAAAGCCGACCAAATGATGAAGTGCGATATGTGTTACGATCGTACGTCGATTGGTCTAAAGCCAATGTGCGCTACTGTCTGTCCTTCAGGGGCACTGTTCTTTGGAACTCCTGAGGAACTAGCGGCTCAACGGACTGGTACACCAGTCAACGAGTTTAACTTCGGCGGAACGATCGTTCGAACAAAAGTCAATATCATGATGCCAACTGGCACCAAGCTCTTGCGCGTTTTGCCTACAGTGCCAGTTCGCAAAACTGACCTCTTAACCTTAGTCCGTCAAATCGGAGTAAATCAATGATAGATAAAGACCTAAAGCAGGAATTTCCCGTAGAATGGGAGGATGACCACTTCGTAACGCGTCGAGAATTTTTCAAATTCGTGACGTTTGCTAGTGGCGGTCTCGCTCTGGGAACATCGGCAATTGCCATGTATGCTGCATTGCCGAAGAACGAGCGCCATTTTGACGAAGCAATGATTTGCTCCGTTTCAGACCTAAAACATGGAGCGGCATTGGCATTCAGCTATCCACGCCCATCAGATCTTTGCTTACTGATTCGTAAACTCGATGGAGAGTTCGTTGGATTTACCCGGCGATGCACCCACTTGTCTTGTCCGGTGGAGTACGAAGCAAATGCCGAATCAGAACGATTATATTGTCCATGCCACAACGGCGCATTTTCCCTGAAAGACGGAAAAGTGCTTAAGGGACCTCCACCCCATCCGCTTCCGCAGATTAAGTTAGAAATTCGACAAGGTGAAGTTTGGGCTCTCGGCATAAAGTCGGAGGATATCTCATGAATTCGCCTGAATTCCACCGACGTCGTCAAAAAGCAGTTGTTATTGTGGCGATGATGCTGTTCCAATTACTCTTGTTCTTTATTCAGATTTGGCTGTTTGTCATGATCTTAGAGAACTCCCTAGGCGGTCGAACATTCATGGCAGTGCCAGCGGCAATCGCAAGTTTAGTTATTTTCGGACTCAATATTTGGATGTTGAAAGGCATTAATCTACTCAGCAAATCTTCCTAAGTCTGTGGGTTGAGATCTTACAGGAATCATCCAACAAATGGATTTCCATCAATCTTGGAGACTTGGTTCAGAGCAATCAAAATCCTCTTTTCTTGAGGACTGATGTTTTGATGGTCACCAAAGTCAACACCGACTTCCTTCATTATCACTACTAAGTCGTCGTGGTGAAGTTGAGATTGATATTCCTGACCGCTGATCATACAGATTGCCTTTGGACCAGCGGCCCCTTCATTTTTGTAATAAGCAACGCCAAGCTGAATAGGTCGTTGAATGACGTGAAAGAGCTTTCCAAATGGCATCCAGAGCAGGAGAATAATAACGGTAAAGGCGTGCAACAATGATATGAAGCTAAAATGGGCTCCTCCCATTAACCGGTAGCTGGCAGTTATCATCACGCCGGTTATTGATACGGCAAATAAGAGCACCAGGGGAATAAGGTCATTTTCGAGACTCTGTACTGCCTGAGCACCGTGCTGAAAAATCCTTCTATGCATTGCTATTGCGACGCCGGTCAGAACAAGAACTGCGCTAATATTCAGTCCGTTAAACATGAGAAATCCAATTGGTCCATAGGGACCAAACGAAAATTGAGGCATGCTCATGAATTCAACCTGGTAGTGAATGCCGTCCGGGGCTACACCAAATTGAACCCAGCCCCAGCTCAATGGAAACGTGATCGCAAACGCGATGAGACATCCCCAAGCCATTCCCATATGGGCGATCCAGCGACTATGTCCTCGGCTGTCGATGAACTTCTGAATAACAATGTTGTTCCAAAGAAGCACCACCAAAGTTAATAGATTCTTGATTAACATTTTTGGACGAAAAAAAATGCCGATACTCGCCTTGAAATATCGCCAGGTTGGAGGTCGTTGGATCCACATGATGTATCGGTATCCAAATGCGAATCCAGCCAGAATTGTTGCTGCAGTATATGCGGCAAGCGGAGAGTCAAAGCGTGTAAGGCGACCGGAGCCAAGGAATACTCCGCAGAAAATCAATATTGAGGTTAGAACTCCGCCAACAACAGCAATAGTTTTAGGAGACCTAGATCGAGTATTAATCTCTTTCATAGCCCTCGATAACTTCATCAACAGAAGACAACCCAGCCATCATGTTGGGAAATCCGATGGTAGGCGCGGACAATAGGGCGATGTGTCTAAGCTCTTCGGGAGTTACTCCCGCCAAGAGAGCTTTATGAGCATGGCTCTTTGCTCCTCCTTCAATTCGTGCTCCTATGGAAATCGCCAGCTTGATCATGCTTCGGGTTTTCTCGTCAATTGGACCAGCATTGGCAATAGCTTCACCATAGGCTTCATATGCCTTGCCCACGTCTGGAAAATCCTTCATGAATTGGAGATATCTCTTGGGGAGTCGTCCCATATCAATATCATGACTTAATGACATCGGTTAGGCTATGATTTGAGTCATATGAGCGGGCCAGATTTCGAAATTGTTATTCTTACTGGAGGCGCCAGCCGGAGAATGGGATTCGACAAGTCATCGCTGATGATCGACGGAACGCGGTTGGTTGAGAAGCTGATTCAGGAATGCGCTTCGCTTGACTGTCCTATAACCGTACTCGGCCGATTCCCTGAACCTGGAGCCGCCTTCCTTGCCGATAAGTCAGATTACTCTGGACCATTGGCCAACTTAAGAGCATTCAGTCCTACGAAGGACTTCATTTTCGTCCTCTCATGTGACATCGTTTTATTCAAAGCAAGCACGATATCAAAGCTCCGTGACTCAATCTTCGCCTACAAAGCCGTGATTCCCGTTATCGAGGGCTTTGACCAACCACTTTGTGCGATGTACGCGAAACAGGCATTCGGTATCTTAACCGCAAACGAAAACATCATTAGAGTGAAGGACTGGACATCTCTTCTCCGCGTGAAGCGAATTGAAGAAGATGGACTGCATTCAATGGGAATTCAACCCATCTCCATTATTGGAGCAAATACTATGGAAGCATTTCAAAGACTCATTTCTGCTGACCGACAATGAATTTCATCACTTAATTCATTAGGCATATTGACCCTTATTCCCCTCATTCCAACATGGAGCAGACCTTCTTTTCGCCAAGACTTGATCACTGACTTCGTAAAGTCAATGTTTGTCCCAGAAAGCTCTGCGAGGGCAAGACTAGTCAATGGTATGGTCGCCTTGCGACCTGGCCCTTTATCTGAGAATTGGGATGCGAGTCGAAGAAGAATCAATCCTATCCTTTGTTCCTCATCGCCCAATAATAGGCCCAAAATAAGGTCAATTCGACTCTGCATCTTCTTAACCACCAGATTCCAAAGTCGTTCGTTGAGGACAGGTTCAAGCTTTGCTACTTTGTGCCAGACATCATTTGGGATCTTGAGATACCAAAAGCTCGAAACAGACGTTGCCGAGGAAACAAAACACGAATCCGCTTCCGAAAGATGCAATCCGCCAAAGGAGCCGGGACCCAGGGCATCAATAGTTATCTCTTGCTTATTAAGGCCATGGTGGCTTATTTTGAGAATTCCATCGCCAACAATTATGAAGAATCGGGAGGGCGTCCGTTCCGACCAAAGAATTTCGTTCCGATCAGCGTATGCCAAGTGGCTTTGTAATACCAAAAACTCCAAGTTGGACGGATTAATGGAGTCAAAAAGTGGACAAAGCTCCAAGATTGACTCAGGTTTTGGACAAGCCGGATAGAGATCTCCGAATTCAGACAGCCTCACCTGATCAATGTTCATTGGGAGAAACCCTCCTGTTTTTAGCCAGCATTGGAATTGAAATGGC
>JAYUOQ010000522.1:0-6468 GCA_043760685.1 Armatimonadota bacterium
GATGATCGTATAAACGTTAGAGATGCCTTCAAAGAGTTTGTTCGGATCATCCAGCAACGGAAACCTCACGTAGATTGCTTTGCTGACATGGTCGTGGTACTCGATTTCGGTATCCGCCAACGCTGTACGGCTGGTTGGACTCCAAAGAGTAGGGCGCAGCCCCTTGTAGACATAACCACCCGCGACAAGACGCTTGAAGACGCGGACAATTTCAGCTTCAAACCGAAAGTCCATGGTTGTGTAAGGCTTTTCCCAAAGTCCAAACACACCGAGCCTTTGGAACTGTTCGGATTGGATTTTAATGTAAGTCGCGGCATGTTCGCGGCAGGCGTTGCGAAGTTCAGAGATCGAAGGGGTCACCTTTTTCTCGGCGAACTTCTTCATCACCGCTTGCTCGATTGGCAAACCATGATTGTCAAATCCGGGAATGTATGGCGTTCGGAAGCCCATCATCGTCCGGCTCTTCACGACAAAATCCTTCAAGATCTTGTTCATGGCTGTCCCGAGATGGATCGGCGAATTCGTATAGGGCGGTCCGTCGTGATAGACGAATACCGGCGCAGTCTCCCGTGCCTTTTGAATCTTGTGGTAAATGGCTTCGGAATTCCAAATCTCCTGAATCGCGGGCTCCAGTGAAGGCAGATTTGCCTTCATCGGGATAGTCGCCTCGGCGTCCGGTAGATGCAGGGTAGATTTGAAGTCCATTTGAACCTAACAGTGTACCTATGCTAAGGCTTTTTTCGGTTCAAGCCGAATGGATTCGAATAGTCCCTGAGTGGTGCATCCTCGGGCGGCTTCAGAAATTTGAATGGGGACTCAATTTGGATCAATAGCCAGGCGAGGGCGGGGAGTGACATCCCTTCGGAGCGCTTTTTCTTCAGATACGCGAAGACGCGTTCGCCTTGGGCTCTGTTTCTTGTCTGAACCTTCTTCAGTATTGGTGCATACCAGATCGTGAACCGAACAAGTCCCATTCCTAGCAATCCGCCAACGGCTCTTTGAAGCAATTCGGAAAGGATGCCTTGTCTATCAATCGCATACAAAAACATCATGGCAAATGGAATCAATAGAAGTCCCACGACCCAATGCCTTATTGGTGCTGTCACGGCGCCTCCCCAAACAAACCCGGCTACCATGGCTCCTGAAATAAACAAACCGCCATGCATTTGCCAGAATGCCGGAAAAGACATCAATACCGAAATTGCTAAGACCGCTAATGTGGCGATCGACGACAAACAGGCTGCCGGGATGACAAGGAGCCACCGTACAAATGGTGTTAACTTCTCGGATTCTTCGCCGGACTCCATAATTTATTCAACGTCATCCTAATGTTCAAAGTTTCACCTGGAACTTTGAACATTAGGCTCGGTTTTACGCTGTGGATTCCAACTTGTCTAACAAGCCGGAAACATCCCTCGATGTCATCAATTTCTCGCCTTCAGAGTTTGCTTCAGCATAAGCAGTTTTGACTGCATTCTTGTAGCATTCGAGCGCACTCAAGGTGTCTTTGCATCCGCCACAGTGTTGGGCATGCTTACGAACATAGAGCTTAAACAGGCCACCTTTTGAGTTATTAAAGGCAATTTTTTGAAGCATAGAAACGAACATGGCGCATGGGTTTAGTTTAGTATTAGATTGTGATTTCATCGTGAGCACGCTCCCGCAGGGCGATCGGAATGGTTAAAGGAATGGAGACGAGAGGCAAGTTTCATTCGCGCTCGTGACAGGCGAGAACGAACCGTACCAACGGGAACATTGAGAATCTTCGCGGCCTCGTCGTAGTCAAATTCGTTGATATCGACGAGAACAACACATTCGCGTTGGTCCTCAGGAAGTTCTTCAATCGCTCGTTGCAATACATCCCGTAGTCCAATGTTTTCGAAGTCTTTTCTTCCATCTTGTCCAGCATGTTGATCATCTAACTCGCCGACCAGACGCTTATTCTTTCGTCGATACATCAGGAATTCGTTGCGAATGACGGTTCCAAACCATGCCTTAGCTCGCTCATCGAGGATGAGTCCGCCGGAAACAAAAGTCTGATACCCCTTGATGACGGCTTCCTGGACCAAGTCCTTAGCTAGGTCCTGATCAGATCGTGTAAAGCTGGTGGCAAGTGAATTAAGCTTTGGCAAAAGAGCAGTGATGTACGTTTCGTATTGTTCTCTTTTCCCCGTTTTCGACACCAAGTCGGGTGGTTTGGCAATGGCTACTTGAAGCATGTTGAGTCAAGAATGCGTCAATGTTGGAAACAGTTCCAAGAAATTGAGCTAGAATCTCTCTCGTTGCAAACCGCAGAATACGAACGAATGTACGAGTTAGAGGACCAATATTGGTGGTTCGTGGCCCGTCGTGAACTAGCGTTGCAATTTTTGGATCCAGTGGTACCCCCCAACGCTCTCATTCTTGATGTTGGCTGTGGGACCGGCAAAGGGCAGGAGTCTTTTGGAAAGCTCGGAACGGTTTTTGGCGTCGATTTCAGCCAAGACGCTCTCATGTTTTGCCACCAGCGTGGACTCGAGCGAATTGCCCGAGCAAATGCCGAGGCACTGCCAATTCAGTCCGAGAAGTTTGACATCGTTGTAACCCTCGATACGGTCGAACACATCCCCGACGATTACAAAGCCGTTTCTGAAATATCGCGAATCCTGAAGCCAGGGGGGGTCATTCTCCTAAATGTTCCCGCCTACCAATGGCTTTGGGGTCCCCACGATGTCGCGCTCATGCATCAGCGAAGGTACACCAGAACTCAAGTCCGCAAACTTCTCGAATCGAATGGTTTCTCCGTTGAGCGACTTTCGTACCATATCTTCTTCCTTTTTCCGCTGGTTGCTCTCTCTCGATTTATGAGCAAGTTCAAGAAAGGCGAGCCCGATGCAAGGCTTCCGTCCTTACCGAGTTGGGTGGAAAGCATCTTCAAAATCATCCAGCGAGGCGAAGCAGCATTGATTGCTCGTTCAAATTTGCCTTGGGGTAGTAGTATCGTCGCTTTGGCACGCAAGAAATAATACTTAAGTCCCGTAAAGAATTGTTGTTGACAATTTATGGTAATGGGCATACAATAGGCTATCCATGCATTGATGCCTGGTGTGCAATTCATATTTCAAAGGTAATTATTATGTACGAACGCCGTGCAATTCGAAGTTCAAAGGGCTTTACCCTCATTGAGCTACTCGTCGTAATCGCAATCATCGCGATTCTCGCAGCCATCCTCTTCCCTGTTTTTGCGCAAGCTAAAGTAGCGGCTAAGAAGGCATCTGAAATTAGCAATTTCAAACAAGCAGGTATTGCAACTGCCATGTATTTGTCGGATAACGATGACAACTACATGATGTCAAATACAGGCGGAATTGGAATTCCTGGTTGGGGATTCGGACCTCCAGATACTGTTCCTGGTCAGCAGATGCAGCCATACGTTAAGAACACCCAAATCAGCATCGATCCAATGGATCCTTGGCAATCTGAAGATCAACGAATCAAAGACCACCTTCAGTACATGGGTAATCCTCCAGTTCCTTCAGCAACTCAAAAGATGTACGCGTTGATGGTTCGTAGCAACATTGGTTATAACTATGCGTTCTTCAGCCCTTGGCGATACATTCCATCTTCTGGATACGTTGGATCAGTTTCATTGAATGCAAGCGAAGTTGGAAACCCAGCTTCAACAATTCAATGGGGTTCAGCAATCTGGGATCGAGCATCTTCAGGCTCACCAATTGGCGGTGGCAACTGGGTCGTGGAGACTCCATGTTGGCAAGATGCAGCTGGCGTTATCCTAAGACCGATGAAGCAGTATGCAACCGGAACTGGCGACGGAACCTTGTTCAGCTATCCAAACGGTTGGGATCAAACGGGAACTTCTTGGTTGGTATACGGTGGTCTTTGGCCATTTTATAACCAAACTTCCCTCAACAATATTGCCCCTGGTCTTAAGGATGGTCATGTCATCGTTGGATTCGCCGATACGCATGTCAAGTCGATGCCGATCAAATCTCTAACGGCTGGCTGTACAGCCTACGGAACGGGACAATTCAAAGGCAAGGTAACTGACCCGGATAGATTCCTTTGGGATCTAGACTAGTGAAGTTGCCATTAGCTTTAATCCTCTCAGGATTAGCGGTTCTCTGCATTCAAGGATGCGGAGAACCAGCAGTAAAGCCAGAAGACAGTATGGAATCGACGTTTAAGAACGCCAAAAAGGAAAACCCGAATGCGGTAGCCCCGGCAGGAAAGTCAACCACGGTTAAGGCTGACGAATCGAAGATGCCAGTCGCAGAAAACAACGCTCCATAGTAAAAAAATCATAAATCGCCACTCCGAAATTCGGCGTGGCGATTTTTTGTCAATATTTTTCCAACAAATCGACCGTAAACCAGCAATACCATTGATGTGAGGCAAAAGCGAACGACGAAAGAAAAGGAAATCCTTGCCGTCAAGCTCTTCGATGAGCATGGTCAGGCAATCTTTCGTTTTGCGCTTCGCTTAACCGGGAACCATACCGCCGCCGAAGATATTACTAGTGAGACAATTCTTGCTGGCTTGCAGAAAGTCCATTTGGAGGAATCACAAGAACTGACCAGAAACTACCTTTTTGGGATCGCTCTCAATAAATGGCGACGGAGCCGACCTATGGCTTGTGAACCCATCTCTGATCTTGTAGCCTCAGCATCGAAGGACTTGGAGCAGTTGATTGATTTGGAAACGGTCTTTCGGACCCTTCCTGTGGCTTTAAAGGAGTCATTTATCCTTGTGAAAGCCGAGGGCATGACCTCAAAAGAGGCGGCAGCTATTCTCAATATTCCGCATGGAACTGTGCAAGCAAGAGTGCACGATGCAATACATCGAATGAGGGATTTACTCCAAGAAAAGCCCATTGTCAAAACGATTTTTAGTGAGGTCAAACCATGAACACCAATGAATTTGTCACCGATGGATGGCGCGATGATGCCGTCAGCCCAGATTTGAAAGCCACCGTTCTAGCAAAGCTTGGTCAACGTGAAAAAGCACGCCATAAGTATGCTTTGGCATTCGGCTTCTTGGCGACGGGAGCGGGTGTTGTTGCATTGTCAGGCGTGTTCTTGTTTGGTACTCCGACGGTTACTTTGGCTCAGGTAATGGCGGCAAGTTCCAAAGTGGACTCCTACACCGTAACCAATAGGCGAATAATGGGACCAGACAAAGGCAACGGATTTTCCTTTATTATGCGAGTTTCGGGTGACGCTGTTTGCCAAACGGAAAAGAGTGGGAACCCGTGGAAAGGTGATGGGTCTTTTGGTTATATCGACAAAACTGGCTCGCTTACTTACTTCGCCAACTTAAAAATTGCCCTCTTAGACAATCGGGAACGAAACATCGCGGAGTTTATAAGAATTCCTGAGATATCTTCGATGTTGAAGGACTTTAAGGCCTCGAAAGTCGAACAAGGTTTTGAGTATGAGGGAAGAAAGGTCACTCGATTTACGTTTAAGCGGAAGGTCCATGACTACGATATTGACCAAGAGCTTCTAGCAGATCCAAAGACGAACTTACCGATCAAGTTCACCTCAATGCGTGATAGTAGAAGTTGGGGTGACGAGTGGATTTATGACTATACGCCCATAGATCGATCAACAATCAAGCCGAGCATTCCAGTTGGTGCCGAGACGATTGATCTAGTGCCTCAACGGGTGCGTTTTGCTGAAATTTTGACTCATTCAAAAAGTGACGTTCCGACTTTTCTTTCATCTCCTCTACATGAAACCGTATTGATCGTACGTTCAAAGGCCGTCAAGGAAGGCCAGCTTCAAGCATTTTCTGTTTTGGCTAAGTCGAAATTAACGGGAAAGACAAAATCGTTCAAAGGGTATGTGGATTTTATGGGGCGAGGTGAATTCACGATTGGAGGGCAGGACTATCTCAGCCTCAAACTTCAGACGGAAGAAGATCGCAATCAGAATGCATTCGATGCATCAGACACTCTTTCTGGCTCTGTTCTCATCGACAATTATAAGAAGAAAATGATCATTCCTTTCGAAAACGTCTCGGGCTTAAAAGTTGGATTCGAAATGGCGATCACGGCCCCGTTTCGGAAGACATACAAAGCACCGAAGCTTGGGTACCAGGGCAAGTAATTATTGCACTGAGAATTCAGGTACGTTCGTAGAAAGGTTTAATGGCTCAATTTAGAGTTGGATGTGTTCCCTACGTTAATGCTCGCCCGCTGGTGGCGGCGTTTGATCAACCCAACGAATTTGTTGAAGTCGTGTACGATGTACCATCGAAACTTCCGGCTCTACTTGACGCTGGAGAAGTCGATGCCATCCTCGTTTCAAGCATTGAGCTGTTACGCCGAGACGATTTACTTCCGGTTGCCGAGGCTGGAATCATGTCGAATGGCCCAGTCAAGAGCGTCAGAATGCTCGCAAAGGTTCCAATCAGTGAAATCAAGACCTTGGCACTCGACGAAAGCAGCATGACAAGCAACATGCTGGC
>JAYUOQ010000523.1:0-6463 GCA_043760685.1 Armatimonadota bacterium
AACTATTCTTTTAATGAAAGTCCTTGTTATCGGCTCTGGGCCAATCGTCATTGGTCAAGCTGCGGAGTTCGATTATGCTGGCACCCAGGCCTGCAAAAGCCTCAAGGAAGAAGGACACGAAGTCGTCCTCATCAACAGTAATCCCGCCACGATCATGACCGATCCCGGCGTTGCCGATGCCCTTTACATTGAGCCAATGACGGTTGAGTTTTGCATAAGAGTCATTGAGCGCGAGCGACCAGACGCTCTTTTGCCAACTCTTGGCGGTCAAACTGGCCTCAATTTGGCAACTCAACTTGAAGATTCGGGCGTTCTAGAGAAATTTAACATCAAAGTGCTGGGAACCCCCCTAAGTGCGATCAAGCAAGCCGAAGATCGAGAGAGTTTCCGTGCCCTGATGAGGGAAATCAAAGAACCGGTACCCGAGAGCTGGATTGTTTCGACTCCCGAGGAACTCGAAGGAATTCTTGATCTTGTCCCTTATCCTTGCATCATCCGTCCCGCTTATACTCTCGGAGGAACTGGCGGCGGAATTGCCAATACTCGTGAAGAGTTGATGGAAACCGGTAGCAAAGGTCTCAAGCTTTCCATGCGGAGCCAAATCATGGTGGAGCGAAGTCTTCTCGGTTGGAAAGAGGTCGAGTACGAAGTCATGCGTGACTCCATTGGCACGGTCATCACCGTGTGTAATATGGAGAATTTTGACCCAATGGGTGTGCATACCGGAGACTCGATTGTCATCGCTCCATCGCAAACTCTCAGCGACATTGAGTATCACATGTTGCGTACCGCTTCGCTCAAGATCATTACTGCCCTAGGCATAGAGGGCGGATGTAATGTCCAAATGACGGTGAACCCCGATAGCTTCGACTATTACATTATTGAGGTTAACCCTCGGGTTTCTCGTTCGTCAGCCTTGGCTTCAAAAGCGACGGGTTACCCTATTGCGCGGGTCGCCGCCAAAATCGCAATCGGAATGACTTTGGATCAAATTCAGAACCAAGTAACCGGAACAACAAAGGCGGCTTTCGAACCAGCTTTGGATTACTGTGTTGTCAAGATTCCGAGATGGCCGTTCGACAAGTTCGCGCAAGGCGACCGAACCTTGTTCACTCAAATGAAGGCGACCGGTGAAGTCATGGCAATTGACCGATCCTTTGAAGCTGCCTTTATGAAGGCGATTCGAGGGCTAGAAGTGAAGCAAAAGGATCTGCGGCATCCCAAGTTCCAAGCTCAAAACGATGAAGACTTGGCGGCGGCGGTAAAGCAGCCAACCGACGAAAGACTGTGGGCGATTGCCGAAGCGCTACGCCGAGATTGGGAAGTTGATCGAGTCTATAAACTGTGCAAAGTAGACAAGTGGTTCCTTCGCAAAATGGTTAAACTGATTGCCATTGAAAAAGAACTAGCAACGGCTCAAGCGTCCGGGGTCGACCTTGAAGACCTGATCTATCGAGCCTTCATGATTGGCTTTCCGAGCCCGTCGATTCTTGACATCGCAAAGACTGACAACCCGGTGTTTAACACGAAGTTGAGAGAAGTCATCGATGGTCTCAAAGTAAAACCGGTGTTTAAGATGGTTGATACCTGCGCCGGGGAATTTGAGTCTCGAACGCCGTATTACTACGGTACGTTCGAGTCTCAAGACGATGTCGTTCGAGTCTAGGAGTTATAGTTACATGGTGAATGCAGAAAACCAGGTCAATTGGGGTGAGCAGGATGAGTATGGAAACGATATCGCGATGATGCGTTATAACCTGACTTTGACTCCGGATCAACGTTACGAGCAGCATCAAAAAGCGCTTCGATTTGCTTTGCTGTGTATGGAGGCGGCTGAAAATGCCAGAATTTCTCGATCTCCTGAAAGCACTTAATGACGAGGGCGTAAAGTTTGTTGTCGTAGGAGGTTTTGCGATGATGATTTATGGGGCATCCGCTGTCACATATGATCTAGATTTGGCTATAGCTCTCGATGATGAAAATGGAGCGGCTCTTGTCAGGGCTTTGGAGCCATTTCACCCGTTTCCACCTCAATTTGGTTCGGCTGAGAACTTTGTTTGGGACAATCGGAGCCTAGTTGGATCTGTGATGTCATTAGTGACATCTGCGGGGCACATAGATATTCTGAGAACCTTACCCGAAGTGGACCATTTCGATGGGCTGTATGAAAGGTCGGTGGTGCGCAGAATTGGTGGAATTGACTTGCAAATTGCCTCTGTAGACGATCTTATTCTAATGAAGCAAGCCGCATCCCGTCCAAAAGACCAAGAACATATTCACCAACTCAAACTACTCAAACTATTGCAGTCTGAAGTTAATGATTGATGAAGATCGTTCCAATTACATCTTTAGATTGGGATCAAACAGTTCGATAGGGTTCCCGTCGGGGTCCTCAATCAAAACTTGTTTGCCGCCCGGCCCCGGCACCAACCCGATTCGAATCTTGACGCCATGCTCAATCAGTTTGGGTAGGTTTTCCTCGAGTTGGTGGAGGGGAACTACGATCCGGTTCCATCCTCCCGGTGCCGATTTGCTACCATCCGCAGCTTCTGCCGTCGCCGCTGAAGTACCTGGCCCGCTAAGCCACAACTGGTTGGTATTATCAAGCGACACAATTGCAAAAGCTGGACCCCACTGTACAACCAGCTCAAATCCGAGTACATCCCGGTAGAAAGCAATCGATTTCTCCACATCGGTGACAAAGTAACGGACGTTCACGGCTAAATCTTACCGCCAGAATTCGTTCGACGAGATAAACTAGCTCCATGCGTTTCCTCGCAATTATTCCTGCCATTTTGTTGGCTAGTATTGGTGTCGCACAGAAGCCGTTAACCCTAACGGTTTTGCACACCAACGACATCCATTCTCATTTGGAGCCAACCGCGATCAAAGGCAAAACCTATGGTGGCGTTGCTCGGTTAACCACGATTATAAAACAAACGCGGAAGCGAGAGAAGAACGTAATTTTGTTGAATGCTGGTGACTGCTTCCAAGGGACCCTTTACTTCAATATCTATGAGGGCCTTGCAGAAGCGGTACTTTTCAGCCGAATGGGATTCGATGCCTCATGTGTAGGAAATCACGAGTTCGACAAAGGAATCCCCAACTTGGTGGAGTTTTGCAAAAACATTAACTTTCCAATGCTGGCATGCAACATCGACATGTCCAAAGAGCCAGAGCTTGCGAATCTCGTCAAGCCGTATACGATCTTAACCGTCGATAATCAGAAAATTGGAATTGTTGGATTGATCACCGAAGACACCGGGAACATCACGATGTCAACGCAATCCTTGGGCTTCCAGAAGCACCTCGCTCCGGCTCAAAAAGCGGTCGACGAATTGACGAAGCAAGGCGTAAACAAGATAATTGTCGTGAGCCATATCGGATACCAAGAAGATCAGGATTTAGTGAAGGGGCTTCGCAATGTCGATTTAGTGGTTGGCGGACACAGTCACACGCCACTTGGCACTCCTGCCCTAGATGGCTGGCGAACCTCTGGCGGACCCTATCCGACGATGGTCAAAGACGCCGAAGGAGTCAATGTACCGATTCTTCAGGTTTGGGAATGGGGCAAGGTCTTTGGAGATCTGAAGGTTCAATTTGACGCGAAAGGGAAGTTGACGAAAGTACTTTCAGCGAAGCCAATTGTCGTTGATGAATCCATTCCTGAAGATCCCGAAATCGCCAGCATAGTCGAAGCGTTCAAAAAACCAGTCGCGGCAATGGGTAACACGGTTTTGGGTTCATCAAGCGAGGCTTACACCAATCGAACCCTAGTCGGCTATTTTGTTGCTGACTCCTACGTCCAAGCAACCAAAAATGTTGGAGTCAATGTTGGATTTGTGAACTCAGGCGGAGTTCGGTCCAATATTGAAGCTGGAAAAATTACTTTTAGTGGGGCGAATGCAGTTTGCCCGTTCAGGAATACGCTTGTCATTGCCGAAATGACCGGAGCAGAGATCATTCAAATGCTCAACGACAGTAAGGGAAGTCTCATTCCGTCAAAGGGCTGTCGATACAAAGTGGCTGGAGGCGGTGTCCGAGACGTCTTTATTGCCGACGAGCCTCTGGTTGAAGCTAAAACTTATAAGGTCGTGGTCAACAACTTCATGGCTGGTGGTGGCGACAATATGACGACCCTCAAGGGAGTCAAAAAGCTCGATACTGGACTCAATGATATCGATGCTTTCGTTGAATTCATCAAAATGAATAGCCCGCTTACAATAGGAAACGAAGTCCGAATCGGTCGCTAGACCAATTCGGACTTCTCGGGTCTACTTTGCGCCGAGGCAATTCCAGCAAGCTTTGATTCCTGCAGCTAGCTTGAGGCTATCACCTTCGCCTTCATAATGAAGGAAGGCAATATCCATGTTTCCGCCAAGGAGATGGTGGTGGATCGCAGTGACATGGATTTTGGCTTTTCGAAGGGCGTCAATAACCTGCTGAAGATCGGATCGTGTGCAAGCCGTGTCGCCCATCACCATTGTTAAACCACATTCACAGGCAGTAAATGCCGCCCACGAACCAAGGCCCATTCCTGGCAAGAACGTATCGTCCCCGACTTTCACGGTAATGTCCTTTCGTGGGTTTGCAAATCTGAGCACTCCGCTCGGAAACACCTGCGGTTTTGCTGCAAAAACTGCGGCCAAGGCTACCTGATCCAATTTAGGTTTACCAACATTTGCGGTAGGAATACGTTGAGCGGAATGACCAAGAACATTGACTACTTTCCTGAAGTCTTTTGCAATTCCCTCAGGCGATCCCTTTCGCTGAAAGTGAACAAAGAAGAGCCTTGGACTTTCGCTCGACATGTGGTTGTGAAGAGAAACAACTTCAAACTGTCCGGCTCGAAGGCCGTCGATGACTTCATCAATTTCGCTATCCAACATTGCAACATCGCCAACTGCCAACGATGTATCGCTTGAGTTTGAAAAGGCAATATAGGTGGCGAGTCCTAGGTCGGCCGGAATCGCCATACCATTTGAGTTCAGGAATGTAACGTCGACCCTCGGTATGTTGATCCGATAGGATCCATCTGCGTTCAGGGTTCCGGCTTTGCCAATTGCTTTTCCGGCAGCTTCAAATGCCGCAGGAATTTGAGGAGGTGCTGTTTGAGCCTGTCCTACACAAAAGAGAGCGAGGATTGCGGCACAAGTAATTCCAGTTCGAAAGTTCATGATTTGATCTCAATTTCATTCTGGCACCGAACATGAGCAATCAATACTTTAGTAATGACTGATCAAAGCACATATTTTATTCAAAACCAATACCCCGTATAGGTATGATTGATTTTGCCTACTATGAACAGCGTTCTCGAATTCCTACAAAAAGGCGGGGTGATGATGTATCCTCTGATCCTTTGTTCAGTCCTTATGATCTCGTTGATCTTGGAGAGGTTCATAACATTGCGAAAAGAGGCGCCGGACGCCGAGAATGCATTTGAAGACATTCGTGAAAACTACAAGCCAGGCGGAGATACTGCGGCTGCAATCGAAATTGCCAATAAGCAGGGAATTCCTGGCCGAGTGTTTGCTCGGGGACTGTTAAACTCCAAGCGTGACGCTGACTCGATCGAGATGGCAATGGAACTTGAGGCAACCGGAGAAACACCATCTCTAGAAGCAAACCTTGCAATCATCAAAACCATTGTCAACATTGCACCGCTCCTGGGACTGCTCGGCACTATCGCAGGAATGATTTCTAGCTTTCGAGCCGCTAGCCAAGTTGGGCTTAGTAATCCAACGCAAATATTGGGCGGAATTTCCGAGGCGCTGATCTCAACCGCTACCGGTATCGGACTTGCAGTCGTCGGCTTCATCTTTCACAACTACTTTTCCAATCGGGTGCGTCGCACCATCGAGGATATCGAGTACTTCGGTGCCGAACTCGTGAACTACGTGACCGGTCGAGTGGACTAGCCAATGAGAAGTCGAGTCAAACTACGAAAGCGAAGAGTCATCGAAGAACCGGAAGTTATCGTGATTCCCATGATTGACGTCATGATGTTTCTCCTTTTCTTCTTTATGGTAGCAAGCCTTGCTATGGCGGTCCAGAATGGAATTCCGGTGAATTTGCCAAAAGCCAGCAGTGGCAAAGACGAGCGATCACAAACCGTCACCATTACGCTTCAACCCAATGGCTCGATATTTTTAAATACTTCGCCGATCAAATTGGCTGATCTTAGTCCAAAACTCAAAGCCCTCGGGGTTACCAGCAAAACGCTGGTAACAATTAACTCGGACGACAAAGTCCCGTACGGAACCGTTGTTTCAGTCATGGATGAAGCTCGGCAATCGGGAGTTTTGGCGTTTGCCTTTGCAACAAGTCGGAAGTAACTCATGGCACGTAAGCGACGAAAGAAAGGCAATCCGCTCCTGACCAATATTCTTAAATGCACCGAAGTGGGCAGCGATCGGCAATGCAATTGCATGAGCCACTATCGAAATAACCAGAATTCTGGTCA
>JAYUOQ010000524.1:0-2557 GCA_043760685.1 Armatimonadota bacterium
GTGAGTAAGAACCCAGATTGAAGTTCCGTCACCGTGAACGATGACCGGCTTCCCTTTCCGCATTCTGTCAACCACGGTGTAACCATGGTCGAAAGGAAGGAGACGCTGATCGTAAGTGTGAGACGGTCGGACAATCGTCATTGGAAACTTTTCTTTGCGATACGCATCAACAAGGAGTTCTTCGCAGGCGATTTTATTGCGCGAATATTCCCAGTGTGGATTGTCGAGAATTGTTGATTCGGTGACTGGCAGGTTCGAAGGAGGAGTTTGGTAAGCACTGGCGGAGCTTATAAATATGTATTGCCCGGTCTTACCCCGAAATAGGTCAATGTCCTGCTGAATGTGGTTTGGCGTAAATGCAATCCAGTTCACGACAGCATCAAATGTATGGTCTCCTATTGCTTCCTCAACGGACTTTGGATCTCGGATGTCGCCATGTAACTGCTTGACCACTTCGGGAGTCTGTCTGTCAGACTGACCTCGGTTAAGAAAGTAGAGGTCAATACCCCTTTCTAAAGCTAAGGGGGTGCAGCCTGAAGATATGATTCCGGTACCACCGATGAAGAGAACTTTCATGATGAGATTGTACTTGGGACAAGTTCATGCATCCTCTCTGGCTATAACGGAATATTCGTGTTGAACTAAAGTCTGCTTGATCTAGATGCCTCTAGCGCAATCGATGACACAAAAATATTTTTACAGACTTGAAGCGACCAGCGTTTTTTCGTACAATGGATTCCTCCTCAGATTTATTTATCCGCAAAAGATTAAACAGCTCATGCCCTAAGTTCGTACGCATCTCGAATCCAGCCGATAAGTTCTTCGTCGATTCTGGCTTCGCTGGTCAAGTCAACTTCGTTGTGGAATCGAGACTTTGACACCTGTTCCGACTTTTGAATTCGGGTGCTATCCGGACAGTAGTCATGAACTAGATTGAGTCGGATTCCGTCCTTTCGAGGGTGAACACCAAGGAAGGCTGCACCATTAAAGACTACGTGCAAGGAGGTTTTTTTTTCTTCAATCGTGATGTCGTCCAGATTTTCGAGTTCGACAAGCAACAATGCGCAGGCGCGACGGGCCGGATCGGTTCTGAAAATAACGGGAACGTGGTCGGTGTTGATGCCCATATCATATCAGATTTGAGTACCATAACTTGGTGCCGTTACTCCTTCTCTGTACGTTGACGTTTGCCACTACAACTGACTTGACATTCGTTCGTCATGGCGAGACGATTGCAAACGCAACCGGAAAGTATAACAGTCAAACGATTGATACTTTTTCGAAAAAGGGGCAAGATCAAGTTGTTCGATTAACTCGCGATCTTCTGGTTGAGCAGCCTTATGACGTTATTCTTGTTTCGCCCTCACCGAGGGCAATGAACTCGATCGCACCCTACCTCAAGGCAATGGGCAAAGTCGGAACAGTTTGGCCACTCCTATATGAATGTTGCACGGAGAAACGTCCGGCTAATGCGAAGGCGACATCGTTTAAGTTTGGGGTTAAAATTGCGATTCCAACTGCTATCTCGGGTCAGCTCAAGGTTGGAACATTGGGAGACCGATATCCGGCTCCAAAGGGCTATAACGAAGGGCTTGCTCAAGTTGCCGCTTCGGTCGCGGAATTTAAGAAGAGGTTTCTTGGAAAGCGGGTCTTGATCGTGGGACATTCTGGAGCTGGTGGACAGTTCATTAAGGCGTTCACCGGCAAATCAATTCGGTTAGAAAACGCAGCACCGGTAGAGTTTAGGTTCTAAATCTCTGATAATTTTACTTTTTTTACCGAACAAAGTAAAATAAGTTTTCATGAAACTCTTCGCAGTTACCCTTGCAGCGTTTAGCATCGTTGCCATTTCGTCGGCAGACCTTAAGTCTGAAATCAATTCCATGAATTCAAAAATTCATACGGCCATGAAAAAAGGCGATATGAAAACTTGCTCAGCAATCATGAAAGCTGGAGTTACCAAAGATTTCAAATACATTGAGGGTGGCAAGACCATGACCTTCGATCAGATGTTCGAGCAAATGAAAGCCAGCATGTCGGCGATGAAATTGACAAATGCGTCTACAAAAGTCATTTCGATCAAAGAAAAAGGATCAATGGGATCTTCGGTTGGAAAGCACATGATGGAAGGCACCATGACAGGTCCAGACAAGAAGTCTCATAAGATGTCCTTTTCGGGAGTTTCAACCAATACTTATGTCAAGGTTGGTAAAGCCTGGATGTTGAAGGTCATGAATTGGGGCAAAAGCGAAATGTTGATGGACGGAAAGCCAATGGACATGTCGAAGATGGGCGGCTGATTTAGCTTTCAGCTTTCAGAAGTGAGCAAGATTTTGGTCTTGCTCACTTTTTTTTTGTAAGTTTTGGAACTGATTCTTGATTCGCGCATTGTGAGTAACGAGATCGCAATAGTAACAAGCGAAAAACGAACAATGAAAGTAATTCAATCCAAGCGAAACAAAGTATCAACCATTCTGGGTATTAGCCTCGTAGCTACTCTCCTTCCCGCAGCATCCCTCGCGGACAGCAAAGTAGTTAGCATTAGCAACCAAGTTTC
>JAYUOQ010000525.1:0-2553 GCA_043760685.1 Armatimonadota bacterium
GGAGACCAAAGCTTTGGATCAGAAATCTTGCCTTCAAAGACCACCGGATTCGTCAATCCACCCTTGGGGCGGAGTTCTGCTTCGAGTGAGGAACCAGGAATCCGGAGCTTGACGACCGGATCCTTAAACTCACCCGGAATGTTAACCATGATCTTAAATGTTCCGTCGATCATGGTCTCTACTCGGTACGACTTAATATATCGCTCCGACACTGGCTCTATCCAAACCGTTTGCCAAATTCCGCTGGTGCCGGTGTACCAAATTCCGGATGGTTTCAAAACCTGTTTTCCGTTTGGTTGTCCACCCGTATTGCCGGGATCCATGGCTTCTACTCGAACCTTTTGTGTTCCGAGTTTGTTCAAAAAGGGTCGAATATTAAATGAAAATCGGTCGTATCCGCCTTGATGGGATCCAACAAAACGGTCATTGATGTAAACCTTGCATGACCAATCCACCGCATCGAAGTGGAGAAGCACCTGATCTTTGTCCCACGCTTTTGGCACTGCAAATTCTCGGGAATAAATGAGAATGTCACTCGGTTGAACTTGATATCCAACTCCTGACAATGACGATTCCGGTGGAAACGGAACTAAGATTTTTGACGGAATCTTGGCTCTATCGGATTCAGAAACCTTGGCCGCAAAATCCCACAGTCCATTCAGGTTTTGCCACCGGGATCGAACCAAAGATGGCCGAGGATAATCCGGCAATACATTTGTCGGACTCACTTTAGCCGCCCACTGAGTTTTGAGACGTGTTGGCGCAGGTTTCCAAGTATCTTGTGCGTTGGTTGTCATGGCGCTTAGAGCGAGAATGACGATCGATCCGATCTTCAAGTCCATCAAGTCACAATTATAGCGATTTCTTGCTTCAAAAGCGAGTGAAAAGTGCCCAAACCATGTGTAAAATGCCGAAACAATGATGCTCGTACTTATGAGTGCCGGATTTGCGATGTGTAGTTTAAAGCCTGTTGTTCTTCGGTGTGAAAATTTGGTGAACCCAGTTGGGATCGATTCTGTCAGTCCTAGGCTCAGTTGGAAGCTTGAAAGCACTGGGAAAGGATTGACCGACCTGAAACAAATGTCCTACGAAATTGTGGTCGCAACCGAGAAGTCAAAACTCTCCAATGAAAAGGCAGATGTTTGGCACTCCGGAGTCGTCCGATCCAACTCAACCAGCGGTATCCAAATTCCCACCAAAGGGAAGTTAGGAGTAGCTACCAGAGGGACCGTCAGCGATGCATCCAACGGAATGAACCCCTTTGCCAGATACTATTGGTCTGTTCGAGTATCTGACCAAGACGGCAAGACTTCAGATTGGTCGGCTCCAACCGAGTTTGCGACTGGACCGATGAAAGCAGAAGACTGGAATGCTGACTGGATTGGTTTTGACAAACTTCGAGATAATACAAAGAAGGTTGGTGATCATATTCTTCCGCCACCCGCCTTCTTACGTCAGCACTTCTTGGTGACAAAAGGCATAAAGCGAGCAGTCTTACATTGCTCAGCCTTTGGAATTGCGGAATTTCACATTAATGGCAAAAAAATCGGAAACGAGTACTTCATGCCCGGTTGGACGGATTACGAAAAGCGGGTCTATTTCCATTCCTATGATGTGACTAAATCACTCGTCAAGGGAGAAAATGCCATCGGTGCAATCCTCGGCGATGGTTGGTATTCGGGCTATATCGGTTACGGTGCTCATCGAGATCACTACGGAACCAAGACCCGGGTTATTGCCCAACTGGAGGTCGAATACACCGATGGCTCAAGGGTATCGGTTCCAACCAATCGAAGTTGGAAAGCCGCTGCTGGACCAATCAAGTACTCAGACTTCTTACAGGGTGAACTTTACGATGCTCGCGACGAACAACCGAACTGGGCGAAGCCTCAGTTTGACGATTCAAAGTGGAACCCAGTCGTAACAGGTGCAGCGTCAAAGGGCAAGTTAGAGGCCTTTCCAAGTAACCCCGTTCGTGCTTATGAAATTGTCAAACCGATTTCACTTTCGGAACCGACAAAAGGAGTCTATGTCTACAATCTTGGTCAAAACCTAGCCGGCTTCGTTCGACTGAAAATCAACGGATATCGAGGTCAACGGATCGTCATTAGACACGCCGAAAGATTGAATCCTGATAACACGGTTTACACCACAAACCTGAGAAGTGCGGGATGTACCGATACGTATATTTGTTCGGGCAACGGTACCGAAGTTTGGGAACCAAAATTCACCTTCCACGGCTTCCAATATGTAGAAGTTACTGGCCTTACAGTAAAACCAGCCATGGATTTAATCGAGGGAATTGCGATCTCAAGCGATACCAAAGTTGGCGGCCAACTCGAGACTTCCGACCCAATGCTCAATAAGCTGGTTAAGAATGCCTATTGGACTCAGAGGATGAACTTCATTGATATTCCCACCGACTGTCCTCAACGGGATGAACGGCTAGGCTGGACGGGAGACGCTCAAGCGTTTATCCGTACTGCCTGTATGGCTACAGACGTTCAACCATTTTTCACGAAATGGTTGGTGGACCTTGATGACGGCCAGCGA
>JAYUOQ010000526.1:0-6443 GCA_043760685.1 Armatimonadota bacterium
GCAACTTCGCGAACCATATCCTCAACAAATCGAGGATTTTGGTAAGCCTGTTCTGTAACAAACTTCTCATCAGGTCGCTTCAACACCGGATACAACTGGGCTGATCCCGAAGCTTCGATCATGTCAATTACATCTTCCAGCCACAACATGCCATCGGGCTGAACCTTTACCGTTACATAGCCACGTTGGTTGTGAGCGCCAAATTCCGAAATCTCTTTACTGCAAGGGCAAAGTGTGGTGACCGGAACGACCAGATGAAGCCAAAGGTCATGAATCTTTCCACCCGAAGCCATGAATCCGCACTCATAACCCATCATTCCTTTTTTGCCAGTAACCGGAGCGGCTTTTGAGCGGAAGAGCATGAATTTCACCTCAAGGTGCGCAGTCTCCGCCTTTAACTTGTCCTGGAGTTTCGACAGAATCTCAGGAATCGTCTCACCACTAACCACACATTTATGCTCACCAAGGATTTCCAAGAACCGACTCATATGCGTGCCTTTGAACTCTTTGGGCAAATCAACCGTCAAGGTAAATTCACCAACCGTCTGCTGGGTGCCATTATCTCGCTCGCGAACCGTCATCGGATACTTCACCTTTTTAACACCGACTTTATCGATTGCAATGTTGCGGAGATCTTCCGAACTCTGAATATCTACTAATCCGACGGCTGAGTTTTCTTGGGTCACTGGGGTCACTTTGTAAGCGGCGTACCGCTACACCCATTCTACGTCCCATCATTGTGAAATGTCTTCGACTGAGCATCCAGAACTTACTTGAACCTGGATTAATCGGTTGTTAACATTCGCTTAACATTTTCTTAACAATTGATTGGTAACTTTTGAGTGAAATGAGCAAAACGCTTACATGGGTATTACCAACCTTTATTATTGGAGCCGCATTGGCTCTCGTCGGCTGTGGCGATAAGCCGGTCGATAATGCAACACAAGCTTCAATGACGGGCTTGAAAGGATCTATAACTATTGATGGCAGTAGCACTGTTGAACCAATTAGCACGGCACTTGCTGAAATGTTCTACGGAAAACAGCCCAACGTCAAAACATCGGTTAAAGAGTCTGGCACTGGCGGCGGATTTAAGAAGTTTGAAAACGGCGAAATCGATATTGCCGGTGCATCGCGACCGATCCAAAAAGAAGAAGCCGACGCATGCGCAAAGAATGGAATTGAATTCATCGAAATCCCGGTCGCGTACGACGGTCTTACTGTCGTTGTGAACAAAGAGAACTCGCTCCTCGACGACATCACCGTTGCCGAGCTGAAAAAGATTTGGGAACCAAATAGCACCGTGAAGACATGGGCTGATGTTCGAGCAGGGTTACCTGCCGAAAAAATCACACTCTTCGGTCCCGGTGACAAGTCCGGAACGTTCGACTACTTCACTGAGGCCATCGTTGGCAAGAAGCGATCGAGCCGACCAGACTATCAAGGAAGCGAGGATGACAACGTTCTCGTAACGGGAGTTGCAGGCAACAAGTGGGCATTGGGTTACTTTGGTTACAGCTACTATGAAGTCAATCAAGATAAGATTAAGGCACTGAAGGTTGACGGGGTTGCTCCATCATCTGCAACCGTTCTTGACGGAACATACCAGCCGTTGAGCCGCCCGCTCTTCTGGTACATCAACAAAAAGGCATTTGATCGACCTGAAGTGGCCGGTTTGGTAGCGTTTATGCTCGAAAATATTGAGCAAGCTGTCAGCGATGCCAAGTACATTGCGTTGCCAAAGGAAGCCTATGCTGCAGTCAAGAAGAGAGTAGAAGAAAAGAAAACCGGTTCTCTATTCATGGATGTGAAGCCTGGGATGAAAATTGAAGATCTATTGAAAGCAGAAAGCAAGTAGTATTCAATGGCATTGGCAAACGACCCAAGTCAAACATCGCCACAACCTTCCTTCGTAAGAAGGAAGGTGAGGTGGCGTGAATCCGTTATAAAAGGATTTTGCTTGGTTTGCGCAACCATTTCAGTTCTTGTTACCGCAGGGATCGTTATCATCCTAGCCAAGGAAGCATTCACTTTCTTTACCAAGGTTAGCCCCATAACCTTCTTTACTGGCACCGAGTGGTATCCAGCATTTAATCCTCCAAAATTTGGAATCCTACCCCTGCTGACCGGCACCTTGCTCGTTGCACTTGGCTCTGCGGCAATTGCCTTGCCCCTTGGACTCATGGCAGCGATCTATCTAAGTGAGTACGCCTCGGCAAAAGTTCGGGCTGTCATGAAACCCGTGCTAGAGTTGCTGGCAGGAATTCCTACCGTTGTATATGGTTATTTCGGGTTGACCACCGTTACCCCCCTGCTTAAAAAGATTTATCCGGCCTTTGAAACTTTCAACGGCGCATCAGGCGCAATTGTCGTTGGAATCATGACCTTGCCGCTGGTTGCATCTCTGTGCGAAGACGCTATTATGTCGGTGCCAAAAGAGTTACGCGAGGGCGCATACGGTCTCGGTGCGACAAAGCAGGAAGTCACGGTTAAGATCGTGGTTCCCGCTGCATTCAGCGGAATTATGGCTGCATCGATCCTGGCAATTTCAAGAGCTGTGGGTGAGACCATGGCTGTTGCATTGGCCGCTGGACAGTCACCTAAACTGACCCTAGACCCGACGGTAAGCATAGAGACGATGACCGCCTATATCGTACAAACTAGCAAAGGAGACATTCGATTCGGTAGTACGGAGTACCAAACAATTTATGCGGTTGGCTTAACTCTCTTCGTCATCACCTTTGGATTAAACATCATCGCTCGAAAACTTGTAAGGCGATATCGGATCAAATATGTCTAAAGGAGCGTTGATCGAAAAAGGTGTCACTCTTGGTCGGACCGATCAGATTCAACTTGGGCAGACTTCTAAGGCACGGAGAAACAAAGATCGCCTCTTCAAGGGTCTTTGCATGTTTTCTCTTATCTTAGCGACCCTAATTCTGGTCGTCCTTCTCGCAAAGGTTGCATTTGTCGGTTCGGGGCGACTCTCTTGGAGTTTCATTACGTCCAATGGTTCGCGATTTGCCGCCCGCGCTGGAGTATTCAGCGCACTCATTGGGTCGCTTTGGATCGTTGTGCTTTGTGGTGTGATTGCGGTTCCAATCGGAGTTGCTGCTGCCATTTATCTGGAAGAATTTCAGACCAAAAAGACCAAAATTACTAACTTTATTCAACTGAATGTAGCTAATTTAGCGGGTGTACCGTCAATCGTTTTTGGCTTGCTCGGACTCGGCATTTTCGTGTACGTTGCCAAGCTGGGAAGTTCAATTTTGAGCGGAGCCCTCACGATGGGAATCCTGGTGTTACCCGTCATCATTTTGGTCTCTCAAGAAGCACTTAGAGCCGTTCCGCAAGGATACCGGGATGCTTCAATGGCACTTGGGGCTACGCGTTGGCAGACCATTCGCAAACAGGTTCTTCCTGCCTCTTTGCCAAGTATTTACACGGGCATTATCCTATCCCTGTCTCGTGCAATTGGCGAAACCGCTCCCCTTATTACGATCGGAGCGGCTTCCTATCTAACCTTTGTTCCTTCGAGTCCAAGGGACACTTTCACCGTCCTCCCGATTCAGATTTTTAACTGGACGAGCCGCTCAGAGAAGGAGTTCCAAGTCAATGCGGCCGCCGCGATCTTGGTCCTGCTTATTCTTTTGCTGAGCCTAAATTCAGTTGCAATCATCTTGCGATCCCTTGCACGCTCCAAAGTAAAGAAGTAGGTATCCTCACCTTCGATGAGAGCCGAATCCCTCGATTTTCTTAAAGCCATTGTAAACGTTCCTAGCCCTTCAGGCTTCGAAGAGCGTGCTGCCGAAGTCTACCGAACCTATACGAAACCGTTTGCCGACGAAGTCAAAACTGACGTCCACGGAAACGTTGCCGCGATCCTCAATCCCAATGCAGAGATGAAAATCATGCTTGCGGGTCACATGGACGAAATCGGATTCCTCATCCACTACATTGGCGACGATGGACTACTCTATTTCAGCACCATAGGCGGCCATGACAGCGTCATTCCCGTTGGTCAAAGAGTCTGGATCCACGGCAAAGAACGAGTAGCGGGCATCATTGGACGAAAAGCAATTCACCTTCTTAAAGACGAAGAGCGAAAGAAAAAGCCTGAAATTGAAGATCTCTGGATCGATATCGGATGCTCAAGCCGAGAGGAAGTCGAAAAACTCATCTCCCTCGGTGATCCAGTTACCTACCAATACGAATTCCAAATGCTTCAAGGCGACCGAGCCTCGGCCAGAGGCTTCGACAACAAGATGGGAAGTTTCATTGTCGCCGAAGCCCTAAGACTCCTTAAACAAGACGGAGGACTAGATCCAGGAGTCGGTGTCTATGCCGTCGCGACAGTTCAAGAAGAAATCGGGCTTCGTGGTGCGCGTACGAGCAGTTATTGGATTAACGCCCAATCAGGGCTTGCCGTCGACGTGAATCATGCCATCGACTACCCAAGTGTCAGCAAAACTAAATACGGCCAATTGGATGTCGGGAAAGGACCATCGGTTATGCGAGGCGCAAACGCTAACCCCAACGTATTTAACATGATTCGATCAGCCTGCGACAAAGATGGAATTCCTTATCAAGTTGATGTCACTGGTGGTGGCACAGGAACCGACGGGAACGCAATGCAACTTAACCGAGCCGGAATGGCAGTTGGAATTGTAGGAGTCGCGTTGCGATATATGCATACGCCAGTTGAAATGTTAAGTCTTACAGATGTTGAAAACTGCGCAAAACTGATGGCTGCTTATTGCCGATCAGTTAAGCCAAATACCGACTTTACGCCTCGAATCCTCAATTAGAATTGAATACATTGGGTTAAGAATCTCCATTACTAGTAGAATTGCTGGGGATTTTGGCTTACATTGCTACTACTATTGCTTTATAGTAAGTTGAAGGCAAATTTTGCTTTCATTTTGGGGTTTTTATGAAATATTTGGCTTTGGTGGGTTTGATCGCGGTAGGGGCTAGTACCCAGGCAACCATGATCGATGATTTTATGACTGGTAGCTACAACAGTGGCGCAATCTCTGCAGGCACGGTGAATTCTTGGACGGCTGCCGCATCGGCTCTTGGCGGCAATCGTTTCCAATCTCTATCAGTTATCACAAATCCCCTTGGCGGAGACGCAAAGTGTCGAGTAATCACCACGCCAGGTGTGCTCGACGTGAGTTCGGACTCAGATGTTGATATTGACTACACCCTCGGATACGGCTATGCAAATTCCTCTACGGTTGTAGCCTCCAACCCACTGAACTTCAATTTCATGAGCATCCCAATCATTGATTTGAACTTCAGAACCAATGACTTAACGCTTCCTGTTACGGTTACCTTGTATACCAATGCCGGCGCAAACTCGTTTTCTCGATCAGTTAATATAAACGCCGGAATTTTCTCAAACTCCCCACTTTCCTATCAATTTGACTTTACTTCCGATGCAGCAAGCCTTGGCGACGTAGACGGAATCAAGATTTACTTTGATCCTGCGGCTGGCGGTGATTTCTCCCTCAACGGAATTCAAGCTGTACCGGAGCCAATGAGCCTTATCGCTCTTTCTTTAGGAGCGGTCGTACTATTAAGACGCCGTAAGAAGTAGACCACAGGCCCAAACCCATTCCAAAGACCTCGCACTCTCATCAAGTGCGAGGTTTTTTGTTTTTCCGCCCGCCAAGGGGCAACTAAGTGAAAACCAAATCCCAATTTCAGGCTAAAATGACATTTATGCGACTGAGCTTTTTTGGACTCGCACTTTTAACAATCGGGCTTATCGGATGTAGTCCCGACAAAGTGGAAAGTAATTCTTCAACCGGAACAAATTCTTCCAATTCTGATGTGGCTGATCCATCTGGTCTTAAATTGACAATGGCGCCCACCGATGCGCCCAAGCCAAACGGTACCGCCGAAGTTCAGGCATTTAAGGGCGGTTACGGCATTGATTTCTTCCAGAGAGTCGCGGCGGATTACAACAGAGCCCATCCCGGTTCTACAGTAACCGTAGACGGAAATCCTAAGATTTGGGATCAACTAAAGCCACGCATTGCCAATGGAACTCCACCAGACCTCATGTTCCCAGGCTGGGGAATGGATCACTGGGCACTCGCCGAAGAAGGGCTTGTCTATGATCTTGGTGATGTCTTGAAGACTCCAGGCGCAGACGGAAAAACTCCGTGGGGCGAAACCTTTAATCCAGACCTTCTCAAGCTAGGTCAGCTAGATGGCAAGCAGGTTGCTCTCCCACTCTATCTGATGATGTACGGCTGGTGGTACGACCCAGATGTTTTCGCAAAAAATGGTTGGTCTGCACCGAAAACTTGGAGCGAACTAATGGAATTGGCACCAAAGATTAAAGCCAAAGGAATGGCTCCAATCACCTTCCAGGGCCAATATCCTTATTACATGATCTATGGCATGTTAATGCCTTGGATTCAGGGCCACGG
>JAYUOQ010000527.1:0-2547 GCA_043760685.1 Armatimonadota bacterium
AAGCTTGAGCAAATAATTAAAGCAAATCGAGAGCTAAAATAGCTCTCGATTAGTACGAAACTTCGTTAGAAGCTGTTAGCTTCGTAGTCCCGCATGAGACCAACGACCTTGCCAATCACTTCGGTCTGAGTAGGGTCAACATCAATTGGAGGGTGATCTGGATTGCTTGAGAGTAACTGGACGCCCTTGCTTGTTTTATAGATTCTTTTAATCGTGGCTTCTTCGCCAACGCGCACTGCCATTACATCATTGCCGTGAAACGTCTTTTGCGGTCGTATAACAACTAGGTCACGAGGCATGATTCCATCGCCAATCATCGAGTCGCCCTTGATACGCAAGACAAATGCGCCTTGAACATTCTTAACCATTTCGATTGGAACCGGAATGGTGCCTTCAATGTCGGCTTCGGCAGGAACCGTTAAAGCTCCAGCAGCAATAGAACCCAACAAGGGAAGCATGGTCACACGAGAGTTGCCAGGTGTGAATTTTGGATGAGTGAGCTTAATTGATCGTGGGGTATTGGACCGCGATATGTAACCTTTCCGTTCCAAAGCATCCAGGTGAACGGTGACACCACGGAGTGATCCAATTTGAAAATTTTGTCCAATTTCTCGAATCGAGGGAGGATATCCTTCGGTTTCTACGTAGTGAAGAATGAAATCCAAAATCTCTTCTTGTCGTTTAGTCAATCCCTTTGCCATATTGCACGTCTACCTGTAGCAGTAGACGCATTATACGCTTAGTTTGTCTACCTGTCAAGAGGAATTTTGAAAATATCCGTCATAATAACGGAGCAATAACTTTTAAGGTGAATTTGATTGTCAATTAGTGTATTTCAAGAAAAAATCATAAAGGGCGGCTGCGGAAAGTTCGTTCTGATCTTCTGTGGCGCAGCCATGGTCTTTGGTATGGCGTTCTCGAATTGTAGCCGAGCTCAAAAGCTCACGGCAACCGATATCCAGGGTGAGAAACTAAAGACGTTCGCTACGGTTGGCGATGTCGAACTTCCTAACTCCATGGTGGACTTGGCGATTGAGAATCAAAAGAAAAATTCTCAGCTCTCTCAGCTTCCACCCGAAATGTTAGAAGGGTTACCACCGGACTACCAGCTTCAACCAATTGCTGGCGGAATATCTCAGACAGTTCAGTTAGCCGAAGTTTACGAAATTGCGAAGGGAATGGGTTACAAGTCCGACGACGATTCTGTAAAGCAAGCCCTTCACTTCACCAGTGAAGCAGACTTCATGGCTAATATTTTGGATAGAGGCAAGAAGTCAGGCGAGCTAAAGGAAAATGCAACTTTAAAGGACCTCGAAGAGCTCGTAAAGCCTCAGCTTCAAGGAAGAACACTAAAAGACGTATTTACCGAGCAACAAACCGAACTCAACTCGGCTCTCAAAGACCCACAAAAGCAGCTCGGTGTAAGGTTAAGCGGCGCTCAACAGTTCGTAATTGACAAACTTTCAGCTGGAATTAATCCAACTGACGACGATGTCAAAAAAGGTTTCGAGAATTACGAGATCAAACGAATTCTTGCCAAGAGCACAGGAGCAGCGACAGACGCAGCTGCAAAGACAAAAATCGACAAAGCATATGCTGATCTCAAGGCCAACAAAGGATTTGATGAGGTCATGGACATGTATACCGACGATCCAGGTCCTGATCCGAAAAAGAAAAAGAGCGAAAATGTTATTAAGCTAGGCTTGGACCAAGTTGAAAAGATTCCCGATTTCAAGTCTATTTTGAAGCTACAACCTGGCGCTTATAGTGAAGTCGAAAAGGTCACAGAGGGCTACTCTATCGTGAAGTATGTTGGAAAGAAAGTCGACATACCGAAAGACTTCGAAGCGAAGAAGAATCAGTATAAGCAACAAAAGGTTTCTCAGGAAATTCAGAAGAAGTTTAAGGAAGAACTCGACAAGGTCGAGAAGAAAATTACACCTAAGTTTGAATCGAAAGCCTATGAGGCAGCCTATCGATACCAAAAGGCGATGGCGACTCCGGCTGGCCCTGCTCAGGAGCAAGAGTTTAAGGCTATTTTCGAACTAGCAAAGGGAGTCGAGACGAATGACGAGAAGCCAGAAATTGCAGGAATGGTTCGACTAGCAACTATTCAGCACTTGTACGACGCCCCTGGTGCCGACAAGAATAAATTAAAAGCCGATCGAATAGGCGCTATTGAGAACTATTTAGGCTTTGCCAACAGCTGGGCCTATCGAAAAGAAGTCATCGACGCATACAAAGAGAAGGGCGATAAGACGAAAGCGTTCGAACAATTGCTCATTGCACTTGAAAAGAATGTTCGATTCGACAGCCAAGCTCAGACAACATTCTCAGACATATCGGCTAAGTTCCTCGAACTCCAAAAAGCTGGACTGGTCACAACCGAGCAAGAAGCACAATATAGGGCGAAGCAAAAGCTATGGCAAGAAGACAAGGCGAAGTACGACGCGGAAGAAGCGAAGTTAAAGAAACAAAAGGAAGAAGAGGACAAGAAAGCGGCCGAGGAAGCCAAGAAGGTCAAGGGCAGCACCCTGACACCACCGC
>JAYUOQ010000528.1:0-6427 GCA_043760685.1 Armatimonadota bacterium
CTTTTGGGCTGGTTCAAATGACTTGACCAAAAGGTCAGCAGCTGGCTTAAGCTTCGAAGCTTTCGATTCATCACTGAGTGTAATTGCTAATAAGTTGTCGGCTGAACAGGCAAGAAGTGCCAAAAGCACAAAAAACTTATTAGCAATTACACTCAGTGATGAATCGAAAGCTTCGAAGCTTAAGCCAGCTGCTGACCTTTTGGTCAAGTCATTTGAACCAGCCCAAAAGTCAAGCGACATCCTCAAAGTGATCTCGATGCTCCTGCCAAGCGATACTTGGTTAACGAGTGTCACGTTCGAAAGAGGGAAACCCCTGCAAATCCGAGGAACCTCAAAGAAGTCAGAACTAGTATCTACTTACGTCGTAGGATTAAGTAAACAAAATCGATTCCGAGACGTTCGACTTGTATACGCAAACAGCGGGGACATAAATGGCGTAACTACGGTCCAATTTAGTATCACTGCGTTCCCTGTAGGCAACCTGCCACTTATCGACACTGGAAAGAAAAAGAAATGATCAACTTCAAAGATTCCAAAGACCAGACTCCAAGCGCGCTAGCCGTGATTGGCATGCTACTGATCGGAGGTTCCGTGATCTTCACTCTCTTTTTTAGTCGAGGAATAGATGCCAAGTCTTTTGCCGCAAAAGCCAAGACTGAAAAGGAGAAACTGAAAATTCGTTCCCTAACCGCTAAGTCAGATAATTTTGTCTATTCTGAGGCGATGCAAAAGTATCAGTGGGAAGAGAAGGAAGATATTGTCACTCCCGCCGCGCTGACTATCGTTAGTAAGCGAGTTGCAGAAAACCAGCTCAATCTCGTCAGTTTTCGACCCTTAAAGAGCATTGAATCAGGCTCGATGAGGCAATTGCCTTTTCAATTTACTGTCGACGGTCCTTTTGCCAATGTTGCATCGATGCTCGAATCACTAGAAAAATCAGATTCAAAATTGACCGTACAGCAAGTGCAGTTTGCCTCCCAAGAGGGAGAAACCGATTTGGTTAGCGCAAATATCAGTTTGCTCGCCTACATCGCTAAGCCAATTCTGACTAAGTCAAAACCAGCGGCAACAAGTTCCAAAACTTCATCGAAATCCTTTTCCACTACCGATCCTAGCTCCAAAGCAAAAGCAGTGACACCTTAAAATACTCATGGCAAAAACAAACTCTAAGCAACAAACTTCGCAGCTCAAGAAGCTCCTCATCGTCGGTGTCGGTCTTGTCGTAATAGTTTTGGTTGCTTTTCCTTCCGGTTCATCTACTCCGACCAGGGCCGGAACAAGAAACTCTGCGCTTAGCGGTGCTCCAAAATCTACCAAAGAATCTTTGTATACCAAAGAGGACATCGATGCAAAATTCGAGTCGATTCCAGCAACGATTAAGAATGGCTTTGTTCCCCTCGTGACAAAAGGAGATGGCGCAGTCGTTTCGAAAAATGAGATTCCATTAGGCTTTACCGGCGGAGAAGGAACCTGGACATATACGGGAAATATGGTTGTTGATGGAACACCAAATGCCCTGCTTGAGAACTCTTCGACCGGCGACGGAGTTTTCCTTCGACCCGGCCAAAACTGGAAGAACCTAAGGCTCATTGCCGTAAAAGAGGATTCAATTGAAGTCGAAGGACCGAACGGGGCAAGGAAAACCGTTTACTTCGATGACAAATCGATCTCGATGGCTGCTCCATCGACAAACTTGCAACCTTTGCCTCCGGCAGCTATTCAAGGCAACTTGCCTAACGTAGCAAATCCTCAACTCAATCAACCCGGCGGCAATCCTCGTCGACAAAGAGGACAACAAGCAAACCAGTTCAATGCCGACGCAATGGTTGGGGCAATCGGTTCTTCTGACAACTTAGAGTCATCTATTGATGGCCAACAATTCACCAACAACTCAAATTACAGCGGAAAAAATCGTAAGATAAAGAGAAATCAATGAAAATCGTTTCAATTAGTGCATTAGCTTTAACCTTCGGGTTCTTGCTCCCGACCATTTCGGTTGCTCAGGGCAATCCGTTTTTGGGCGGCGAATCGGCAGGAAGCTCTAGTGGAGATAGCTCCTGGGGCAATACCAAATTCAACCCCAAGACGAAAATCAAACTTGATTTCCGAAATGCGAATATTGACCTGGTCATATCCATGTTCCAAAAGACCAGCGGATTCACCATCGTCAAAGATCCAGCACTAGTGGGTCCAATTTCGCTAACTAGCGCTACGGCTGTCCCGCTTAAGACGGCATTTCAGATTCTCGAAAAAACGTTGGTACTCAAAGGTTACGAACTAAAGAAGGACGGTGAACTATTTGTTATTCAAAAAGTTGCTGATCGTGGCCGAGGTGGCTTTGGTGGCGGCAGTGGGATGCCGCAAGGTATGGATCTCTCAGCCCTTATGGGAGGAATGCAACAACCATCAGTTCTCAAGATTTATCCGATTAAATTCGCAAACGCAACGTCCGTAGCCAGAGTGGTCAATGAAGCTTTTGCCAGCGCAGGTGGCCAGTCTACAAATCCGTTTGCAGCAATGTTTGGCGGCGGAAATACTGGAAGAGGTGGCTTCGGCGGATTTGGTCAGAGAGGCGGTGGCGGAGGCGGATTTGGTCAAAGAGGTGGAGGAACATCATTTTCGTTTGGTGGTGGTAGTCCATTCGGCGGAGGAAGTAGCCAAGGTGCAACTGTCAGGGCGTCGTCTGACGATTATTCTAACTCGGTTATTGTCAACGCACCGGATAAGGAGCAAAAGGAAGTCGAACGAGTCATCAAGACGATCGACAAGGAAACCGATCAGCCACAGCGCACAAAAGTTTACAAACTAACTTATGCCACGGCCGCAGAAGTTGCTCCAACAATTCAAAATGTTTTGACTAACAATGCACCACGAGGAAAGGGTGGCGCAACCAACGCTGGATCAAATCCGCAGGACAGATTCAATCAAGCCCTTCGATTTGGATCCACTCAGGCATCCTTCGGAACCGTTGCCGCCGATTCGCGAACGAACTCCCTAGTCGTAACGGCTACCGATGAGAGCCAATTGATCGTCGACACGGTCATGAAGGACCTCGATAAGCCTATTACGTTTGCAAACACCACCTTTGTGTTTCCCCTTAACAACGCAAAAGCCGACGACGTAGCAACCTTGCTCAAGTCAGCGTTTGGAAATCGACAAGGTGCCGGAAACACAGGGGCAGGAAGGAACAATACGAACGGTGGTCAACAACAACGACAACAAGTCCAAAACCAAGGCGGTGGACAACGTTTGGGTGGTTCTATTGATCCGAACGATCCAAACAATATGCTTCTCCAGATGCAAGATCAAAATGCCACTGATGGCGACTTGCTGACCAATATTTACGCTCAAGGCGGAGGATTTGGTCAATTTGGTGGCGGTGGTCAGCAACGACTTGGAGGACAAGGAGCGCAGAACAATACAACCCAGGTTGGACGAGATGCGAACGGACAGCTAACTCCGGTTCGAGATTTGACTGGTCAAGTTACCGTCATCGCTGATCCTAATACAAACTCGATTATTGTTGTTGCTAATCCGGATTATGCCGAGCTTGTAAAGAGCATTCTGAGTCAACTCGACAAGATTCCCGAGCAAGTTATGATCGAAACGATCATCGTTGAGGCAAACCTAGATAACAGTGAAAAGCTAGGAATTGAATGGAATTACCTTGACAAAGGTGCACTTGGAGTATCTGGTCAAAACGGCAATGCAGGAACCGGATTTGGTCTTGCTGGTGCGTCACCTGCGCTTCAAGGATTCAAATACACAATTGGTGGAAAGAACTTGACTGCATTCATGAATGCAATTCAAACCGATACCAAATTCAGCATCCTTTCGACACCGAGAATCTTTACCTCGAATAACGTTCAAGGTGAAATCAATATCAGCCAAAGCATTCCTTACATCACAAGTAGCCGAACTGATACCAACGGTGTATTGACCACCAACTACCAGTTTGTTGATGTAGGAATTGTTTTGACCGTGACCCCAAGAATCACGGCCAATGGGTACGTAACGATGGATATCACCCAAACCGCTAACGACTTACAAGGATACACGTCCTTCAATGCTCCAATTGTGAACAAACGAGAGGCAAGCACAATCGTTAACGTGAAGAGCGGAGAAACCATCATCCTTGGTGGAATCATTCGTTCAACTGTCTCAGCAACAACGAACAAAGTCCCAGTCCTTGGAGACATTCCAATACTTGGCAACCTATTCAAGAGCTCTTCAAAGGTTAAGAACAAGACTGAATTGATGATCCTTTTGAGGCCACGAGTTGTTAAGGACGAAGATGAAGCGCGTAAACTGCGACTTGACGAAACAAAAACCCTTTCGAAGGAAACTAGAGACCAGCTTGGTAACGTAATTCCTCCTGAAAGCACAAAAGTAGAAGTTAAAGATAAGAAGACCGGTGGAAATTAAGATGAAGAAATTATTATTTGGAATAGCAATCCTTGCGATTGCCGTGATGTCTCAAGCCCAGCGTGGCGGATTCGGAATGATGCAGGGCGGGGGCGGTGCAGCCTCTGCAGCGATGCTGTTGGCTCGTGAAGACGTTCAAGCCGAATTAGCCTTAACTGATGATCAAAAGGACAAAATCACGGCTATGACGGATCCACAACAAATGTTTCCGAAGATGCAAAAGTACATGTCCGACGCAGGAATGTCTTTTGAAGACATGAGAACAGACGAAGGTCGAAAGAAGATGGGACCTTTGATGGAAAAGATGCAAGCCGATTTGAAAAAGGAAATCGATGCAGTCTTAACTCCCGCCCAATCAAAGAGGCTCGGAGAAATCGTCATCCAAGAAAGCAAGTTCTCTGCCGTTTTCCAAAAAGACATTGCAAAGGCTCTCGCAATTACTGAAGACCAAGATGCAAAGCTCAAAGCACTTCAAAAGGCTCAGGGTGACGCGCAAAGAGGACTTGGAACCCAAATGAGAAACCAAGAAATTACGATGGAAGAACTTCAGGCAAAGATGAAGAAGAACACCGAAATCCTCAACACTGAAATTGCCAAGATTCTCACTGACGGTCAAAAGGCTAAGCTCAAGGAAATGGGCGGCAAGACTTTTGTGAAGAAAGACGACGGAATTTAAGTTCACAAAATAAACCAAAGAAGCCCAAGTCTAAGACTTGGGCTTCTTTGGTTTTGGGCGCAATATTTTTCCGGCTATAAGCTTGGGCTTATGTTGACAAAAGTTCGATTTAAGGGTTTAGTCGCCATAAAGGCGATGCCTTCGCTAAAATCAATTCCGGGAATGTCGGTCGGTCCTCCTTCACAGCAAGCCTCGATGATTCCGCAGAACTCGCACCTCATGTGCGACCTCTCCGGTCGAGTTGGCATCCCACATTTGGGACATCGATAATCGCAGTTGTTTGCGCTACCCATACTCTCTTTGACGACTGAAACATGAAAATGTTGCTTTAACGTTTTATGAAGGTTTATTTTTGCCCTCGGATTCTTTTTGCTTATCCATGAAATAGGTTAGGACCGTGAAGCCAAGAGAGATTGCGAGAATGAGAATGGCGAACGGTAATGCCGCACCGAGAGCAGCCTGGAAGGCGGTCATCTTTGGGTCTCTCGGCTTCATAACGATACCGACGAACAGCATCAGGGGAATGTAGAGGGCAAAAAATAGCCCGAAAAATGTCTTAAGAAACTTCAATTTTCTCCTTTCCTAACTTCCCTTTCAAATATCCAATTACCATTGCGATGTCGGTTGGTCTCACTCCCGGAATACGTGATGCTTGCCCTATGGTTGTTGGACGAATGCGACTGAGCTTTTCTTTGCTCTCATAACTGAGTCCTGCCATTGATTCATAGTCCCAGTCGGCGGGGATTTTGAGATCGTCGAGTTTGGTCGCGTTATCTACCAAACGTTGTTGCTGGACGATATAGCCAGAATACATTGCCTTCAGCGCGATTTGTTCTCGAGCGTCGCCATTGTTGGGTAAGTCCAATTGAACGCCGATCTTCTTAGCGACCTGTTCGATGATGTCGAGGGTGATGTCTGGTCTTCGCATCATGTCGAACAGCGAGGTTCGATTCTTTGATGGTTGGATGCCAAAGGACTCGAGGTCGGCATCGTGAACTGGTGAAACGAATGAATTTTCAAGCGAGGTGAGACCGCGGTTAATGCCGTCTTGCTTTGCCTCGTATCTCGCCCATCGGTCGTCTCTCACGAGTCCAACGGCTCGCCCCATGGGTGTTAGTCTTTCATCGGCATTGTCATGCCTTAACAGTAACCGATGCTCGGCTCGTGCAGTTAACATTCGGTACGGGTCTTCGACTCCCTTGGTGGTTAGGTCATCGACCATAACGCCAATAAAGGAGTTGGTGCGTGGGAACGAGACGGGCTTGTCTTCGCGCGCAAATTGAGCGGCATTGATTCCGGCCACGATTCCTTGACCGGCAGCTTCTT
>JAYUOQ010000529.1:0-6421 GCA_043760685.1 Armatimonadota bacterium
CCGTAATCTTCAAGAATCCTGGGACTATTTCGACGATTAACTTCAATCCAGTTAATTTCGGCGAGGTCACGGTGCTGGAGATAGATGCTGGTCCGACAACTTTGGTTGCTCAGCGACAAAACACCGATACCGAAGTTGCCACAGTGACTAAAACATTTGATGCCGGAAAGATTTATGTGATGGCATTGACTGGAACCGAAAGCGGGACTGGCGCAAATGCACCAGCGATAAACTTCATTGAAGTAACAACTCGGTAAGGTTTACGATATTGGACAGTAGAGGTGGCTACGAACATTACTAGCCCCTTTTCTGATCTCATTCTTGATTAATCTCTTTCAAGATTTCGTTCGCTCGTCCAATTGCCTCTCGCAAACTCGTAACCAAGTTCTTCTCACCAATGTGCCGCTTGAGGTCGCCTTGTCGGGCAAGACTAGCCGCTTGGTTTTGGAGTCCGCACATCACCAAATGCCGCCCAGTAAGCGACATTTTAAGGGCTAATTCCTCAAGGGCTTTCAAACCGGTTGTGTCCAGAGCATTCATATTGCGGAGCCTCAAAATGACTACCTTAGGCAAATCATCGATTTGATTGGTAATGACGTCAAGCTTGTCGGTCGCCCCAAACATGAATGATCCGTGAATTCGGAAGACGGCGACGCCACTTGGTAAAGGATTGAGTTGCAAAGAGTGGGGGACTCCCTGCTCTACATACTCATCGGTGACTTTTACGACGGTTGTTGTAGAACTGATGCGGTGGACGAACAGCAGCATTGCGAGAATCATTCCGGCTTCAACTGCTACCGTTAGGTCGGCAAAGACGGTCAACGCAAACGTAATGAACCAAACGGCTATCGGTGCCTTTCCAAGCTTAATAATCTCTGGCACTTCTTTCCATTCGCCCATGTTGAACGAGACCACAAACAAGATAGCGGCCAGCACGCAGAGTGGAATGTGTTTAGCGAGGTTGGAGCCTATCAAAAGGACGATGAGCAATGTTAAGGCGTGGATCATCCCGGCGACTGGCGTCTTTGCTCCGGTTCGAATGTTGGTAGCGGTCCGGGCAATGGCGCCCGTGGCGGGTAGGCCGCCAAACAAAGGCGACACGAAATTGGCAACTCCTTGAGCGAAGAGTTCGACGTTGGGATTGTGTTTGTCACCCGTCATTCGGTCACCCACAACGGCTGAAAGTAAGGACTCAATCGCACCGAGCATGGTTACGGTGAGTGCTGGCGCAAGCAAAGGCAGAATCAGGTCAGCGCGGAAGGTCGGAATCTTGAAGGCTGGCAGCCCACTTGGAATCCCGCCGAACTTCGTGAGAATCGTCTCGACCGGCATCTTCATGGCCCACGCGAACGCAGTGCCGACCACCATCGCAACAATGTATCCGGGCACCTTTTTCACAAACTTGGAAATGAGGGCAAGGCAGCTTGCCGCAAGCACGGTCGTGGTGACCGAAATGGAACCAAAGTGACTGGCAATGGCTTCCATTCGAGGCAAGAATTCGCTTGGAGGCTTTTCGATTTTGAGCCCAAAGAAGTCTTTGACCTGAGTGCTGGCAATAAGGACGGCGATCCCGTTGGTAAAGCCGATCACGACTGGACGAGGGATGAATTTGACGGCGGTGCCGAGACCAGTAATGCCAAGGAGCATCAGCAAAACTCCCGCCATCATCGTACACATGAAGAGTCCATCGATGCCGTGCTTTTGGACGATTCCAGCTACAACAACGACGAAAGCTCCGGTTGGTCCCCCGATCTGCACAGTGGAGCCGCCGAGGGCCGAGATCAGGAATCCTGCCACTACCGCGCAATAGATGCCGGACTGAGGCAGAACGCCGGAGGAAATGGCAAACGCCATGGCGAGTGGGAGCGCAACGAGACCAACGGTAATGCCAGCGATCAGATCGGCGACAAACTTCTTGGTGTTATAGTCTCGAAGGGCAAGAACCGACTTTGGTATGAAGGGTTCGCCCGCAACAGTAAAACTCACTTTCGTACTATAACCTTAGACCTTTTTGGGGTCTAAGTTCCTGAGTTGACTATGGAATCACGGTCGAAATGATGATTTGTCGTAAAAACGATGTTCGCTGGGAGGCAACTGCAACCAAAGCCTATTTGTTAATTTTCGTCTTTGAATTGTTCGATCTTCGTCAGCTTCCAGCTTCGTCCGACCTTTCCCATAACAGCAATGCGGTTCGTGTCTGGGATTCGGCACTTCAAAATCGTATCGCCATCCTCTTCTATTACTGCCCATTTTTGAACCGGGATATTCTTCGTCAGGTTTCGGAATTTGAGAGCAACGGAGTCAGATGCGCACAAAGAACTCACACGAGCCCAGTTTTTTCGTTGGGACCAGACGATCAGTTCATCGAATGTATGCATTTGGCTCGGAAAAATCTGATCACGGGAAGTAAGTAGTTCGCCATTCTTAACAAGAAACGTTCGCTGCATCCCAACATGGGCACCAGAGTGTGGCACCACTAAATGATCCGGATAGGTTCGCCCTTGGGCATAACAAGTCCACTTGTCAGCTCTTTTTACAAAATGCTCTACACTGCCTTCAAAATTCGCAACTTGAACCCCGGCTACATCCCAATCGGCCCTATGCCGGTAAGAAACGATAGCTGGATGCTTGGCGTTCGAAATCGAATACTCATCTCCGGCGAAAATAAGATGGTCTTTTTCAAGGACCGCGTAGTAGGCTTTAAAGTCGCTAAATCCCCTAACTTCTTCGACCGAATACACAGACTCAGTTGGCCGTACGACGTACATACATCCCTCAGCCGGAAACCATCCTATTCGGAGAAGAAGCAAATTCGAATTCTGAATTTTGAAAACATCATATGCCAATTCCCCCTCCTCAACTTTGTGGTCTTTTTGAATTCACGTATCCGCCCGTTCAGACTTTCCCGAAAAGATTTCAAGTCTTTTGTCACAGAAATTGTCTCATTGATCAAACGCTCAAACTCTGACCAATCGATTTGGTCTTGGTTCAAAAATGCACTTAGAATCAGAAGTGTCACAAAGGCATTGTAACGCGAAAGCCAAGATGTTGTGTCGTAAAGAAGCCCCCTTTGGAATCCAAAGGAGGCTGCTGGCTTGAGTGGTCTTATTTTGGTTGGAGGTGCTTTTTGACTGTTTCCAGATATTTAAGGGTTTGCCCCATCTCCCAGCCGCTGAGACCTTGAATTTCTGACTCGCGCTTCCAGTGCAACGTATCGTTGAGGAACCTCGCCGCATCTTCCCACTTTTCCTTTCTCATGGCGTCAGCCGAAAGTCTTTCGGATTTGGAAATTTCTGCATAGACATCGTTCATCATCGTCCAATCAATACTTCCCGCCCAAGTTGGACGAACGGAGCAAGTCGGTTGATCAACTCTTAGGTCGAGAATCTTTCGTTGACTTCCCTTCCATTCCGAATCAGAGTCCTGATTACCGTTATGCATCGTTATAACCTCCGTTTTCCCGTTCATTGTATTGGTGCCAATAGATACCGCATCACTTGCGCCCGTCTCGGTAGAAAAAGCATAAAGACTCAAGGTCTTTCTCCCTTTGATTTGCGGCTTAACCGGAATAAACATCTCAAGTTCGAGTCTGCCCTCTTTTGGAAAAGAACCCTCAGCTACACCGTCGTATGAGGGACCATTTGATTGAACATATTCCGTTCCAAGGCTATCGGTAATAGTCAAATAGCTACCATTCCACCTGCGAGAATTCATATTTTCTGCCTGGTATCCAACAAAGACGGTTCCGTCATTCGCAACATCTACCTTTCGAATAATAATAGTCCGATCCTTTAGCTTAAGCCGGCCAAGTTCGGACTTCGTCATCGAATCATTGAACTTCGCTCGACTTTGCTCAATGGTCAATACTGGGGTCTTAGTGAAGTCGGGCGTGTTTACGTTCAAACCTGGTTGATAAACAAACTCGAATTCTTGTCGGACGCGCCACTTTCCCATTTCAAGCGATTCATTCAACACATGAAAGGGCAAATCAGTCTGTGGATCGGCTTCAATTATTGTTCGCTCAGGCAGTCCCGTATCGGTAATTGTTGCTCGAAGAATTTTCCTTCCATTCACAACAATTTTTTCAATAGAAACTCTCTTGTTGATCCGAAATTTGCTTGCTGGACTTACCATTTGGGATAACCGAATTCCTTGGCTGTTTCGGCGGCTCTTAATGAAACTGTTCGAATTCGAATCAAAGGCAAACGTCAACTCTCCAATTTCCACTTGCTCGATTCGATTTTGGGAATCTCGGGATTCAACATCGCCATTTGCAATAATGGTTGTTCCTTTTGGAATACGATTTCCTTGTTCATCAATTGTGTACGTGAGAATCTTTGCGCTGGTTTGTTTGTCCAACGCGCTCATCATTCCTCCCAGGCTGGCTTGGGCCTGGACCGCCGGGAAGACGAATACCCCGGCTACGATCATGGCCGTTGCTCCGAATGAGAGGGTTAGACGTCGTCGGACCATCTTTCGGTTCTGGATTCGGGCTATTCCCGCGTCAATCTTGTGGTCCGTGTGGACCGGCATTTCTGGAGCCACGAAGGCGGCTTTCAGACTGGCATTGAATTGTTGTTCGTTCATGATTGGTTTCCTAAAATTTCGAGTTGTTGTCGGATTCGAGTTCGAGCTCGTCCGAGCAGTGAGTTGGTGGCTTTGACGCTTCGCCCCATAACGGCGGCAATTTCTTCGATGGACATCTCATCAACCACTTGCATGAGCATCACATCGCGTTCGTCAGCGGGCAATTTTGCCACCATATCGGCGGCTTGATTGGCCTGAGCCTGGGTCACAAATTCGTCCATGGCGTTGGATGTTGCGTCCTCTTCTCGGATTGACCAGACTGGTCGTTTGCGCCGAAGGGCATCGGCTACTTTTCGTCGGGCAATGCCTAGCAGCCACAACTTCGGGTCGCCTTTACAGCGTCCCCAATGGCGATAGGCATCGACAAACACGTTGGCTACAACATCTTCGGCTTCTTGGACGGGCCGAATTCGATTGGCTACGAAACTAAAAACGAGTCCATGATATCGTGACCTTGCCTCGGCAAAGGTTAGGCGTTGCGCCCGATCGGGAAGTGCGGTGGCTTCAATGGTGGCTTTTGTCAATGGGAACTCCTTTATTTCGCATTCACAGATGGAGTTCGCACCACGCGATGAAGTCTATCGAATTTTTTGAGTTTTTTGTTTTGGAGCCTCAACGCTGCGAGCGGGAATCGTCAACGACTAATTCGCTTGGCTCACGCCGCTCTTAGGGTTGAGGCATCAAAACACAGCTATATCCAATTACTTTCGCCAAATTGGCCCTCGCCCCGATACCTCGACCCTTAATGTGGCTGAATGCCTGGCAGCTCGTCACAGGGATCTTAGCCACAAGTAGCGTCGAGGTTATAGTCCCACACTAGAACTGAAGATTGTCAAAATGCTGAATTGCTTCCCTAAGCTGTAAGGTACGTCCTTCGTTGAACATTTCAAGCTGATATAGTTGGGATGAACTCCATGGATATTCGCTCGACATCTCAACGTACTTAGCTCGAACCGGATTTTGATGGATGTAGTTCACTTTCTGTTCAAAGACTTTTTGCGAAGAGACTGGCAATCCTCTAAAGCTGACTTTCCAAAAGGACCGTTGATTCAGTCCACTTTGGGCTTGTAACTGCCGCCGCTCGAAGTTGTTTAGATTTGGCAACATGTTCTTTGCGGAATATGACTTGATCGACCGCATTAGCTGGGAAATATTCTGCTCATGGTTTGGAGTCACCAAGAGATGAATATGGTGAGACATTACGACGAAAGAATGCAGTTTTGCCGTGTTATTTAAGCAGGACTCTAGTATCAGCTTCGACATTCGGTGACGCATTTCCTTTCGATGCATGAGATGAGCGAAATCAAGACATGTAGAAGTCACGTAACATGTTTGGCCGGGCATGTCATTGTTTTTCCAATGTTTGTAATCGGTTGACACGCTCTGGATTTTACATCGGTAGCCTCGATTCCGATACCTAGCCCCTTAGCTAGGTGGAGATAGGCTCATTTAAAGCAAAGGGCTATATAGCTGAGCGTAGCATCGAGTTAATAGCCTCAACGCTACGAGCGGGAATCGTCAACGATTCATTCGCAAGGCTCTAGCCGCTCTAAGAGTTGAGGCTTCACGGTTATGCCCTCCCTAAATCCAAACATCGTTGCTAGCGGTCAGTTCTCCGCCAGCTTCGCCGGTATTCACCACACCTCGCGGCTCGATGATCATTGCGTGACATTCTTCTTTTGCTCGGGTGATGTGTTCGAAACCCTTCTTGACCACAAACATCTCCCCTTCTTTCAAGGTTACTTCTTGATCTCGAAATCCAATCTGCATTTCACCCTTGATCACAATGAACGCCTCGTCGGTATCGTCATGTTGATGCCAGACAAAATCACCC
>JAYUOQ010000530.1:0-2543 GCA_043760685.1 Armatimonadota bacterium
TTTTTTCAAAAGTTTTCAGTTTTGTGAAGAGCCTTGGGGATAGTAGTACCAGACAAGAAGCTTGAGCTAAAACTATTAAAATTTTCATTTTGTAGCACACAGTTTTAAGAAGCGGTCAGCTGTTAGCTTTCAGATGAAAGACCAGAATGGCTCGAGGCAGGGGCGAGGGTCTAAGATTGAGAATATTTGCTTTAACCTGTTCCCAAGCTTATGTACTCCTTGTTGCGACTTGCAGTGAAATTGGACTGAATCATCGAAGTATTTCTCGCGGGAAATTCCTCTGTGGGGAGGCGAGGACTTGGGGATATTGCATTCTATTAGTTCGGGAGGCGAATGATACACGGCGAATTCTGAAAACGTTCCTAAATTTGGAATTGGGTGGAAACAGGGTTGTGCGGTTGTGGTGAGGTGATTAGCCATTATTCACTTTAGATAGATATAGTGTACATTAGTCTACTATAATTGTCAAGGGTCCAATGGGCTTTTTGCAATGATTTTGGGAAACTTTGTTTTGAAAGGGGGGAATGAGCATTGCTTCGCTCGATTTGCTCCTCGACAATACAATCTTCTCTGGCAAAGATTCCTGCTTAACCTCGCAGCTTCGCAGAAGGTCGGTTAAACAGGCCACCCCTAGTCAAAGTTTTGTCCCGCCCACGCCTGGCTCGCCGACAGGTGGGATTACATTTAAAGTTTCCGATCACCTTAAAGGCCCTTTACCAACACAGGCCCAATTCACAATCGGGAATATCATAATTCTGTAAGAATATACGTTGAAGATCATGCGAGACGCGAACAATGGCAGTCAAATGGATTGCAGCGCAGGTTTCCTGCATGCTGTCGAATAGAGGCGGGCTTCGGCCCGTCTCATTAAGGCTTGATTTGGGCTAAGCTGAATTGCCGTGAATTACAAACTCGCCTCTACCACTTCTGTACTGATTGTTGCATCCTGTTTTAATGCTGGATGTGGTGGTAGCGGCGCGGTTACTTTGCCCTTGGGGTTAGTTGGCGACTGGACGGAATCGCCTGATGCTGGTCGGAACTTCACCTTGCAAATCCGGTCAAATGGCGTCGTACATGGCGGTTCGGCCGATGTCACTGAAGTTGACGGCTTGGTGGATAATAACGGAAACTTCACAGGACAGGTCAACTACTTCCACTTTGCCAACTTTCTGATACCGGTCACGGGCACAATTTCATTCGTCGGGACTTCGGGAGACATTAGAGTCAAATATGAGGGACATACGTCTGGCACAGACCTGTTTGATGATGCGACTTTTACGAGGCTTTGAACAAAAGTTTGTTGTAATCATGAACCCGTAACAAAGGATCGGTTTTAATCGGGAATTTCTGTTCTTGGTTCGATGAGAATTCGTGAACATCTATTTGGGTACTTCATTCAACGACTAATTGCTGGCGATCTGAGGTCGACTCAACCAATGTCTCTGCTCGGAGAACAACTTGTTGAGAGATGCAGAGCAGTTAGACCCATCGGCGGACAAGTCGGGGTTAGAATTCGATACACTTGAGGCAGCGGCATCCCCAGTTATCGTTTCGGTGGAACAGGATCAATGTTTGAGGAGCTGACCAAGCCTCCACAGCAACGTCCTGGAAATTTCGCAGACAAATTGTATTTCAATGGTGGGTGGGAATTGGGCTGCGGAGGCAGCAAATTTTTGACCGGGGTATCGGTTATCTTCTCTACCGACGCAATTGAGGCAGCGCATCCTCCGCTTTGGAATCGGTTGAGCCTCAACGGCATGCTAATAGGATTGAGACGAACTTTCAGCTCGTGAGAGTAATTACAAATCTTACCTAGGGCTACGCCACTAGGCTAATTTGAAACACCCCTCCCACCTTCGCCAGGGTACTTCGGCGGACAAGTCGGAGTTAAGAATCGCAATTCGGAGCCGATTACTTGTCTGAGTCGAGCTCGAGATTGGCAACGATGAGCCGAAAGCCAGCAATTTTTTTATCGACTGAAATGTATTCGTCTCGCTTCACTGACCAAAACTGCCACGGCCAATAGGAGTGATAAGCGCGAATTGAGCACTCTTGTTTGGATTCAATGCAGTCGACCGTGAGCCTAACGCGAGGGGCTTCTTTGTCCCACCAGCTTACATAAATTTTGCCATCTTCCCACTTCGCTTCCATGACCTTCATTTCCCTTTCACGGCAGACCAGAACAAAGATTAGGAGGAATGCGACCAGTCCCCAAAGAATTCGTTTTTGCTTGCTTTTGGTCGTTTTTGACGGTTGCATATTGAAGTTCCCTTAGTCCAAAACCATTGGATAGGAGTCTCTGGTTCCAAAGTTCTTCAATCTGCGGGACAAATTTTCCCGAGAGAATCGAAAGGCTACTTCGGACCAATTTTTGCGAGGAAAGCATCCTTCACACTTGTGTAGGCTGCTTTCGGGTTGTAGTCCTTATCGAGCAGAAGGGCGGCGCCACGGGTTCCACCCGAGAAGCCTGGGATCCAGCTATGCTTATCGCCTACTCCCCACAATTGAATGCCTTCGCAGTGCGGAAAGCTGAGAGCCATTTG
>JAYUOQ010000531.1:0-6402 GCA_043760685.1 Armatimonadota bacterium
ATCGCAAGAATCCAAACAATTATCTTCAAAGCCTTCTTTGAATTACCTTTCCGTTCCATAAACTCATTTACGATTCGGTGACCGTATTCGATCCAAAAAACTTGAACCTTGGTATCCCTACGATGTTCCGATTTAAGCCCCCCGGAACGATTCCGGGGTAATTGAACTCCAATAGCAACCTCCGACTCGGTCTTTGGCTGGGCGATTTGAAGAACGGCCTGCAGCAGCAGCCCTTCGATTGATAGACGCTGGAATTGTCATCAAATGTTCGGTTTATTGACTTGTTTTGACAAAATCCTTCTAGGCTCACCAGGGAACCTAAGCGAAGGCTTGGGTCGTCGTTAGGTCAGCTTCAACGAAGGTAAACTAGAACCCATATGTTCCTCGACGAGGCGATTGTCGAATTCTCCTCGGGAAAGGGGGGTTCTGGCGCGGTAGCCTTCCACACAGAAAAACACGTTCCCCGCGGCGGCCCTAACGGAGCCGACGGCGGTAAGGGCGGCGACGTCATCCTCATTGCCGATCGCGCAAAGCGCACCCTATACGACTTCAGGCTCCTCGATCACTACGAGGCTGATAGTGGTGTCCATGGCCTTGGCAACAAGCGTGGAAAAAATGCCAAAGACATCGAGATTAAGATTCCGATTGGCACCATCGTAACCGACTTCCACACTGGCGAGAAAATTGTTGACTTTACCAAGCATGGAATGCGTTTTGTCATTGCGAAAGGTGGGCGAGGCGGGCATGGAAACATGCACTACGTTAACTCCGTTCGTCAAGCACCAAACTTCGCCGAGAAAGGTGGTCCGAGCGAAAGGATTAAAGTTCAACTCGAGCTCAAACTTTTGGCGGATGTTGGCTTGATTGGAATGCCTAACGCGGGCAAGAGCACCTTGATTAGCAATATCTCGGCGGCAAAGCCAAAGATTGCTGACTACCCTTTCACGACGATCGTACCAAACCTCGGCGTCGTTCAGTTCCGCGAGTATTCGTTTACGGTAGCTGATATGCCTGGACTGATTCTTGGTGCTAGCGAAGGTATTGGGCTTGGAATTCAGTTCCTCAAGCACGTTCAACGGACGAGAGTCCTTGTTCATATCATCGACGTCTTCCCGGTAGATGAATCTGATCCGCTTGAAAACTACAAGATCATTGAGAACGAACTCAAACAATATTCTGAAGAGATTTATGCTCGCCCACGACTAATCGCGCTCAACAAGACTGATCTCATTGGCTCCGATCGAGTTGCTGAACTCAAGGAACTATTTATGCAATTCGGACACCCGGTTTATGCAATCTCTGCGGCAACCAGTGTTGGTCTTGAACCCCTATTGGACGAAGTAGCTCAGCTTGTTGAAGCAAATACACCAGAAGAGGAAATTCCGGTAGTCATGCCCGCGCTCATGATGCAGGGCGAAGACTTCTGGGAAGTTGTGGAAGAAGAAGATGGCTACCGGGTTCGAGGAAAACGGGTTGAACGAATGGTTGCGATGAGTGACCTAGAAAGCCGAGATTCCGTTCGTTATCTGCAACGAAGGCTAGAGAAGATTGGCATTTTTACCAAACTTAAGGAAGCTGGAATTGAAGAGGGCGATGCCGTTTCTATTGGCGAATTCGAATTTGAATACAAGGACGAAAGATGAGAATTGGAATCCTTGGCGGCACATTTGATCCGCCCCACTATGGTCATCTGAAGCTTGCCGAAGCGGCAATTGAGACCTTAGACCTCGATGAAGTGATTTTGCTGCCGGCCAACGTTAATCCATTTAAGCAGAAAGCTCGAATAGCATCGCCGAAAGACCGAATGGCTATGGTTCAACTGATGCAAAAGAGAAACGCAAAACTCTCCTTCTCGGATATGGAAATAACCCGGGGTGGAGTGAGTTACACGGTTGACACATTGGGCGAGCTTCAAATGGTCCATCCGGGCGAATATTGGTTCATATTGGGAGCCGACGCGGTTGGAAACTTCATGGAATGGAAGAATCCTCAGAGGATACTGAGACTATGCCGACTGGCAGTAGCGGTTCGCCCACCGATAAATATCGACGACTTAAAATTACAATTGCCCGATGATTTTCGGGACAAAATCGACATCATTGAGATGACTGCTACTGAAGAGTCCTCATCAACAATTCGCGATCGGGTCATTCGCGGGCTTCCAGTCCAAAACATGACAACTCCCGAAATCGTTGACTATATAAGAAATAATAAGCTGTACAAATGACATCCGCCGAGAAAGTTGAACTCATAAAGGACGCTGCTGACGATATGAAAGCAGAGAGAATTGAAGTCTTAGACGTGCGAAAGAAAACGTCCGTTGCCGACTACTTCATCGTATGTAGCGGTACGTCTGACCGCCACGTTGACTCCATTGCTGACCGAGTAGCCGAAAAATTGCTACCAAGCAAAATTAAGCCGTTTCGCACTGAAGGTGAAAAAAGCGGTTGGATTTTACAAGATTACGGCGACATCATCTTTCATGTGATGAAAGAAGAGCAACGCCAGTTTTACGATTTGGAAGCTCTTTGGGAATCGATTCAACCCAACCCTGACTTAGAATTGTAATTTGAGAAGTTTTCGTACTTCTTCGAATAATAGAAGTCACCTGTAACGTCTTTGAATTAGAAAGCATTATTTCATCGTTGGGTTCGCTCCGATCCCAACCTTGATCTATCATTGAATTTAACATGGACCCGAAGCAGAAAGTTGTTGACCTGAAAGCTGAGCTCTCACGCATTAAGGCGAAGCTATCTGCCTCATCAGATCGTGATATCATCGAGGCTCTGCAATTCAAAGCCGATGCATTGACCGACCAAATTGCAGCAGCAGTCAAAGAAGTAGAAGCGGCTGAAGAGGCAGCAGCCTTGATTGAGCCAACCGAAGAGATTGGAGTTGATGAAATTGAACGGCAGATTCGGCTTGCCCGAGCCCATATTGCTGGAGATCGAAAACCGGCCGCTCGAGACATTATGGCTCGACTTGAAAAGGCGGCACCAAACAATGTTGATGTATTGGAGCTAAAGGCGGACATGCTGATTGCAAGCAAAGACATTCAGAACGCCTTGCCATTATTAAAGAAGGCTCGAAAGGCTGACCCAACTAATGTAACGGTTGAGAAGAAGCTGGCCGAAGTGGCTATGCGCAGCGCCACAATGGGCTCTATTGACGACCAAATGCGGGCCGGATTGGACGGAACCTTGATCGCCGAGGGTGATATGAAGGCTACTCCCACTGCGGCGACCGTGTGCAGCGTGTTCTTGCCCGGTTTGGGGCATCTGTTTGTGGGAATGACCACGAAAGGCATTGTCTACATCACCGTTTGGCTTTTGACCATTGTGCCTTTGGCTTATTTGATGCAGGGTGAACTCAACCGAATTCACGGCAACATGAACAACTTTAGTCCGTCGATGGTTATCATCGGGCTTTTCTTTGTTGCGGCTATGTGCTGGTTCGTGGCCTTGTTCGAGTGCGCTGCGTTGGGCAAGAAACCGGGAAGCAGCAAGCGGAAGCAAATCGAGCATCCCAAGCCACCGGTTGACTTGCCGTTCGAGTAATTAACCTCTCGATTTCTTCAGTTCTTCGACAAGCTGCATCTGCGACGCGGTGATGGTGAGGTCGCTACGGGTGCGTTCGAGGACGGCTCGGAGGGCATCAACCGCTCGTCTTAGTCCATTGGTGAGTGAATCCGGGAAGTCGAATGTCACGAGTTCCTCGTAGATTGCGTCCATGTACTTAAGAATCCGTTCTGCCTCGTCCATTCTTCCCTTTCGAATTTCGTCCAAAGCGAAGCGGCGAACTTCGCTAGCAGCTTCGGCAGCACCGTGGAGGTATGCCATAGTCTGAGCGCCAAGCGAGGATGGCGAAGGAAGTTCTCGATTTTGGACGATTGCCATGACGCAGGCGGCTTCGACCATTTCCTTTTCTGTGTCGTGGAGGTAGGAGAGCGAAAGTTCAGGATATGGTTTCATGAGTCCTCTCACCTCGACCGCTACGGTCATCGCTTCGTCGAGAAGGGTTTGAGATTCATCAAATTGGTGACGATGGATATGTCGGATGGACTTCGCGCTGAGTTGCCCGAGTTTTCTACATAAAACAAGAATCTTTTCTCTCGCTTGATGAAGTTCGGTGGAGTGAGCGCGGAGTTCTTCCCAGCCAGATGCGTTAGTCACGATTGTTGGGACGGTTTGGGAGACGGGGATGATTCGTGTTTGGCCCTTCGCGGCGACTTAACTCTGACGCTACTCTCCCGGTTCACTCCCAATTTCGATTGATTTCAATCGAAGTCGCTCACCGACCTCTCTTTCAAAAAGAGTATCTCGCTTCGCAAGGATTTTCTTGATTTGGGATGTGGAGTTTGGCACTTATGAAGCATGTCCAGGTCTAAGTCCCCCCTCAGTCACGCTCGTCATCGGCTGAGAAATTTTGATGAATGACGAGCGCGCCAGCTCCCCTCAAGTGGAGCATCTTTTTCCTAACTTAGATTAGAGCCTTTAATTTTTCCAAAGGCTAAGAAATCACATCAATTTCTGTCGGTTCAAACTGACCCAACGCTTCTCACCAATGATCACGTGGTCCAAAACTTTGATGTCGAGTAACTTCCCTGCCTCGACAATCTTTGCCGTCACGGCAATATCCTCTGCGCTTGGTTCTGGGTCGCCGCTTGGGTGGTTGTGGGCGACAATAACGCCAACTGCGCCCTCACGGACGGCTTCCCGAAAAATTTCCCGAAGACCAACAATCGAAGCATTGGCAGTCCCAATATGGATCGTAGCAACCCTTAAGATTTCATTCTTGGCATCAAGATAGATGGCAACAAAATGTTCTTGCCGTTCATGTCGAAGATCATCGAGCAAGTCCGCTACATCAGATGGATCATTGATTGATTCAATATCGGACTCTCCTCGACCGACAATTCCGACCTTTTGACCAAGAATAAACATAGCCATCAGTCGTTCAGCGGCATCCCGGGATAGGTCGAATTCTTTTTGAAGTTCTTCGAGCGAAAGATCAGCTAGCTTGCGCAACTTTCGGTTAGCGAGGAGAAGTTCACGGGCAACGGGAACCCAACGGTCAACATCATCATCGGTTTTTGAGACAGCGTATGCCAAAAGCTCGGTCGGCATTGCCGCTTTCAGGCCAATTGTCCTTAACCTCGTCAGTGTTTCCGAATTCATTTGAACCTTATAGGACGGTCAGAGGAATTTTTGTATCGGCACCTGGTTCAGTCCATTTACCGTCTTGCTTTAATAAGTTGACTAACTCCATCACACCCTGCTCTTGGGGAATTCCGTTCTTGACGACTTCCCTGCTCCGGTATAGGGTGATCTTGCCACCGGCAGCGCCGACATATCCGTAATCGGCGTCGGCCATTTCTCCCGGACCGTTTACAATGCATCCCATTACGGCGATATCCAGCCCGACGAGGTGCTTAGTAGCTTCTCTGACTTCCCGCAGTACTGTTGGTAAATTAAACTTCGTCCGTCCACAAGATGGGCAGGCAATGTACTCGACTTTGGTTTTACGGAGACCAATAGACTGGAGAATATCGTAGCAAACAGGAATCTCCATTTTCGGATCTTCGCTGAGGCTGACGCGTATGGTGTCACCAATTCCTTCCATGAGGAGTGTCGCAATTCCGGCGGTGCTCTTGATTCGAGCGTAATCTCCGTCTCCGGCTTCGGTCACCCCGAGGTGCATTGGATAAGCCATTCCCTCTTCAGCCATTCGTTTGACCATTAGGCGGTTGGCGGCAACCATTACCTGAACACGACTAGCCTTGCAGGAGATGTTGAGATTTCGGTAGTCGTGCTTTTCGCAGAGTCGAAGGTATTCCATGGCGGATTCGATCATTCCAGCAGGAGTGTCGCCATAGGTAACCATAACTCGTTCGGATAACGAACCATGGTTCACACCGATGCGCATGGCGCGGTTGTGTTTCTTGCATGCATTTAGCACCGGAACAAGGCTATCTTCGATGGCCTGAAGTTCGATTTTTTGTTCGTCTTCCGAATAAGCAAGTTCTTCTCTAAGCACCGCGACTTCATCGCCTTCCCTTCCCCGCATGTCAACATTCTTTCGGCTTCCGTGGCGCTTGAAAACAAATAAGCCCGGATTGATTCGGACTTCGTCAACGTGCTTGGCGGCTTCGACCGCGATATCGGTTCCTTGGTGGTGAACATCGGCAGTAAGCGGAACATACTGATACTTCTCCGTAACTTTGGCACGAATTGCTTCGAGGCACTGCGCTTCACCTAGTGTCGGGGTGGTGACTCTAACTAGTTCACATCCGATCTTATGCAGTTCGATGATCTCTTCGACGCATGCATCGATATTCCGGGTTTCTTCGGTGATCATGGATTGAACCAAGACATGATGCCCGCTGCCAATGGTCATGTTTCC
>JAYUOQ010000532.1:0-2535 GCA_043760685.1 Armatimonadota bacterium
GAAAATGAATTTTTTTAACAAGGAAGAAGCGTTTGACGAATCGAAATTGAATTCAGACAATCAGCAAAAGGTGGCGATGCTGGTTAAGTCTCTCCCAGAGGAAGACTTGAGCATGTCTTGGCGAAGTGGGCTCAATGTGAAGCTGATTGCCGCTCAAGAAGCAAAGGCTAAAAAGCGATCCGCAAAGAAGTTTTTTGCATGGGGTTCATCACTCTCGGCAGGTTTTGCCGCCACCGCTTATTTTGTATTGATGGCGAACGTCGCCCCGGTTGTTTCTCCTCCGACGCAAGGCGATTCTGTTGCTTTTGCCTCTGAACTAGTAAAAACTCACCAAGAGTCTGTCGTTTTAGCCAGCGTTTCAGGGATTGGGTCAGGTTCGATTCATGAAACTTCAATTACGGAAGATTCCTATTCTGCCCTTGACGATTTGCTATGAAACTCAATTATTTTGGCGTTTGGTTTGTTATTGGGCTTTCGGCTCTGTCACAGGGACAAGTGTCTCCTCGTGGGCAGAAGATGGAATTGCCTCCAGAGCTAAAAGAGATATTTTCCAAGGCAAAAAACCTGAGATTTAGCGGAACAAGAACGGTTACTTTTGTCCGAGCCGGTCGGGTAGATTCGCACAATGAGTATGTAACGAAGGATGGTCCGAACCTGAGAATCGAGTTTGCCGCCGGATCGCCATTTGCTGGCCAAATCATTGTCGAATCTGCAAGCGAACGAAAACACTATTTCCCAGACAAGAACGAAATTCACGAGTTTCCATCATTTGGCAAAAAGCAATTTGAAGGATTTAGATCGAATATCCGTGGGTCTCGATCAGGAAAGACCAATTTTGATTCCAGCAACGGTGGCGTCATTGCTGGCCTAAAATGCACAAAGTATCAGCTCTCCGATAGTCAAAACAATCCGATGGTTCAAATATTTGTAGAACCAAAATCGGGCATGATGGTGAAGCGAGTCTTGTTTGATCCGACCGGAAACATTGCTGGTTCATACGAATTTGTTTCCTTAACTCTTGATCCAAAAATCCAACAAGGCGCATTTAAAATTGTCAGAAAAGGCGCAATTGTCATTCGACCGATAGATGATCTTCGAAGACAATGTAAGGAATTAGGAATTCCATCCTTGATCTTGGCAAAGAAATCTGGCTATCAGCTCGAAAATGTCTATGTTAGAGACATAAAGGGTTCAAAAGTCGTTGTTCAATCATACGGAAAAGAAGATTCCCGCATCACCGTGTTCCTAACTAGATCACAATTGAATGCCTCAGATTTGAAAAGATACAATCGAGGGGAACTGACTTCCTATGTGAGAACGTTGAACGGTTTGACGCTAGTCATCATGGGTGACCAAACTGAAGATCAACTCCGAATTCTGTCAAGTCAAGTGTCTGAATAGGGCAATCTGTCAATCAGGCGAAATCCGTCTATAATTAACTTGTGGGAACCGTACGACAAACGCTAAGGAAGTCGCGAACTCGCCCGGCGAGCTCACCAATGGTCAAATTTCTGAAAAGAAGTATTGCCGTAGTAGGTGCTTTGACATGCACCGGTGTTATTGCTGGCATGGTTTTCATGTTCAACAGTGTTAAAGCCGTCGAACCACTCGTTGACAACATCTCGGAGTACCTCAAAGACTACAATTCCAAACCTTCGATTATTTACAGTTCAAATCACAAAAAGCTTTACGAGGTCTATCCAATTTATAGTGAGGCCGTTAGTGTCTCAAGCCTTCCTAAACATGTTATTCGCGCCGTTCTCGCCGCCGAAGACAAGCGTTTTTACGAACATCCCGGTGTTGACTACATGGGTATTGGAAGGGTAGTCAAGAAATTTTTTACGGGAAGTGACAACACTGGCGGTGGAAGCACCATTACTATGCAGCTCGCGAAAAAGCTCTTTTCCGCAAGTGAACGAACTGGTAAGCGAAAGATTCAAGACATATCGATCGCGATCCAACTTGAAAAACGCTATACCAAAGACCAAATTCTTGAGCTGTACCTAAACCAAATTTACTATGGAGAGCAAGCATATGGGCTCAATGCTGCGGCAGAAATCTACTATGGTAAGAAGGCAGAAGACCTTGATCTAGCCGAAGCAGCAACAATTGCTCGGTGCATCCGAACCCCAAGCAAGGAAAATCCTGTCAAGAACTATCAACTTGCCGATGCTAACAAGAACACTGTTTTAACCACCATGAGGGAAGAGGGGTGGATCACTCAGACTGAATTTGAGAAAGCAAAAGAGGAAAAGCCAAAAGTAAAAGGGCTTTCGAACCAAAAACTCTCGAAAATTCATGGGGCTCCGTATTATGTAGCGGCAGTCAAGCGAGATCTCGAAAAAATGGGGATCAACATTTCTGAGGGTGGATATAGCATCACGACGACTCTCGACACTGAGCTTCAGGATCAAGCTGAAGAAGCAGTAGATCGTGAAATTCGATATGATGGTGGCTCAGGTCCAAATGTTGGTGCCTTTATTTGCATGGACAGCCAGGGACGCATTTTGGCGGATGTTGGTGGAAGAAACTTTG
>JAYUOQ010000533.1:0-2534 GCA_043760685.1 Armatimonadota bacterium
AGCCGTGCCAGAGAGCAGCAGCTTTTTCGTGGAGATTTGGATACAGGTCAATTCCATCGAAAGTCTGTTGGGCACCAAAGAGTGCGCTTTCAACTAGACCCAGGTCACGAACACCAGGACTGCCACCATAGAGGGCAATTTGAACTTCGTGAAAGTACAAGACTTCCTCCAATGTTGGAAAAGTGTATGACATCGGATTCTCTTATTTCGAGAGATTCCGATATGCTTCGTCGTACTTCTGGAGCGTCTCGTGGACTGCTTCTTTGACCGAAAGGACAGTCTTTGGAGCACGGAGGACTATTGAACCTTTCTCGAAAAAGACTTCGATCTCGTTGTCTTCCAATCCTAAATGGTCGCGCATATCCTTGGAGAGAACCAAGGCAATGCTGTTTCCGCTCTTCGTTAGTTGTCGTGTCATAGTATTACTATTATACGGCAAACATAATTCAATGTTCAATATTTATATTGCAGTTGTCATACTTTTTCCATTCGATTTAATGACGTCGCGGTACCAATACGCACTGTCCTTAGGAATCCTCTCTTGGGTCTGGTAGTCAACGTGGACAAGGCCAAACCGGAAACGATATCCCTCATTCCATTCAAAATTGTCCATGAACGACCACTGGAAGTATCCATCGATCGGAACACCATCGTCCGAAGCTCGCTCCAACTCCGTCAAATAACGAGTCAAGAAGTCAATCCGCTGAGGGTCATGAACCTTTCCATCAACATGCGGCCAGTCTGAAAGACCAAGCCCATTCTCGGTGATCACAATTGGCTTGCCATATCGCTCATAAAAGAACTTTGGACCCCAATAGAGTGAAGTCGGAATGACCGGCCAATGGTAAACCGTACGGCCACCACCGAGCGGATATTCAACTTTCTCGGGCTTGGCATCACTACCCATTTTGACGGTCGGAGCATTGTAAATATTGGCGCCGTAAAAGTCGAGCGGCTGCGAGATTATTTCCATATCTCCCGCCTTTGGCTTTTGGTAGCACTTATCCCAAAATTCTTCGACTACCTTAGGATAAGTGCCAAAGAAAACGGGGTCACTCCATAAGGAAGTGGACCAAGTGTCCACCGTCGTCATTTCGAAAGTTGCAATTCGTGCCGCTTCAATGTCTTCTTTTGATTCCGTGGCCGGTACCGAGCAACTTCCAACGGGAGCCCAACCAACCTTTGGGTTGTTGGTAGCGTTTGCGCGAATCGCCTGAACGGACTTGCCGTGAGCAAGCAAAGCATTGTGTGCCGCCCAAAGAATCTCTTGCTTGCCAAGTTTGTCGCCCGGTGCATGAATTCCGATCTCCATTCCAAGGCCGATAAAGCATTGAGGTTCATTCAATGTCATCCAAGACGAAACCCGGTCTCCTAGTTTCTTCACCACAGTCTCGGTGTAATCGGCAAACCAATCCGAAATATCTCGATTGAGCCAACCGCCTCGAAGATACACATCCCAAGGAGTATCCCAGTGGTAGAGCGTGACGTGAGGACTAACTCCGTTAGCCAGTAGCTCGTCAATAAGCTTGTCGTAGAAGTCGAGCCCTGACTCACTGATCAAGCCAGTACCGGTTGGCATGACCCGTGGCCAAGAGATAGACATTCGATAGTTTGGAACGCCAAGTTCCTTCATTAAAGCAATGTCTTCTTTGTAGCGATTAAAGTGATCGCACGCCACATCACCATTACTGGAATCGTGAATTTTTCCTTCACGCTGACAAAACATGTCCCACACGGAATGTCCGCCACCAACTTTATATGGAGCACCCTCGATCTGATAACTCGCCGTCGCAACTCCCCAAGCAAAATCCTCTTTGAAAGGCATAAGTCTTATAGTGAACGAAAATTTTCATGTTAAGGGTGCATTCTCGCCGGAATTTATCGCGATTTCCAAGTATCCTTTTTGCCGATATGTCTAACAAACTTCGATGGGGGATACTCGCCACCGGAAGTATTGCTAATCAATTTGCCGAAGGGCTTGCGGTATGTAATTCTGGAGAACTGGTCGCTGTTGGGTCGCGCACGCTTGAGCGCGCAACCGCTTTTTGTGAGAAGCATGGTGGAACTCCATACGGTTCCTATGAAGAGGTCACCAACAATCCAAATGTAGATGCCGTTTACATCGCTACGCCTCACCATTTGCACATGGAAGACACGATTGCCGTTGCCAAAGCCGGCAAGGGAATCCTTTGCGAAAAGCCTTTTACACTCAATGCAATCGAAGCGAAACGAGCTCTTGATGCGGTTAAGGAAGCAAACGTTTTCTTCATGGAGGCCTTCATGTATCGCTGCACCAAACAAACTGCTCAAATCCGAGAATGGATTTCGAGCGGTAAGATTGGCGAAGTCAAAATGGTCAACGCAGAGTTTGCCTTCCAAGCCGGAGAAGACTGGGCAAACTTCCGAAACGACCCCGACCTCGGCGGTGGCGGACTGATGGACGTTGGCAGTTACTGCGTCTCCCTAGCTCGCATGGCTTTTGGCGAGGAGCCAATTGGTACAACCTACATTTCCCAAAAGAATTCAAAGGGAGT
>JAYUOQ010000534.1:0-2528 GCA_043760685.1 Armatimonadota bacterium
ATTGCTGCTCCTCTCTCAACCCTTATCTCGACAATCGAAGCAATCTACGCGGAGCCTATCCGTACGATTGGTGCGGTTGCTGACAAGGCAAACGGAGAAAAGGCCGCTTAAGAGCAGTCCCTATGAATCCCGAAAGGATTCCCTGACAATTTTAGAAAAAACAAGAGAAAAGAAATGGCAAGCACAATTGAAAAGATCGTCGACTCTATCGGCGCTCTCACGGCAATCGAGCTCAGTGAGCTCAAAACAGCCCTCGAAGACAAGTTCGGCGTAACTGCTGCAGCTCCTGCGATGGGAATGATGATGGCAGCACCTGCAGCTGGCGCAGCAGCAGAAGTTGAAGAGAAGACTAGCTTTGATGTAGTCCTCACTGCAGCTGGCGACGCTAAGCTCCAAGTTATCAAGGTCGTTCGAGAACTCACCGGCCTCGGTCTTAAGGAAGCGAAGGACCTCGTTGATGGCGCTCCACAGCCACTCAAGCAAGGCGTTAGCAAGGACGATGCTGAAGCAATCAAGAAGTCAGTTGAAGAAGCTGGCGGAAAAGTCGAAATCAAGTAAGACTAAACGTCAAACACAAGAAAGCCCATCCGAGATTCGGATGGGCTTTTTGTTTGTTAGCCAAATTGTCTTTTTAGTTCGGCAGGTGGCTCCTTCTCGCCCGAAACGGCTGAAAGGAAATGACACGTCAAACACTTGAACGCTCATATTGACTTTTTTAATCCAAACTTCACATAATGGGCGATGGTTTATCGATTCACTGACTCCTCATCGATATTTTTGATAGCGCCGAGCGATGAATCTGGAACCCAAGTTTCTCCAACACTTAGCGTTAAACAACTGCAAAAAACGGCAGAAGATAGCTTGGAGTCATTATCTGCATTTGCAAATACGATTGAACAATCAATAATTCGGGCAGTAGAAAAGTGCGACGAAATTGAGGTTGAATTTGGCCTTGCATTTGACCCAGAACTAAAAGCCTTTGGCGTTTCTATTAGCGGTATTTCAGCTGACCTAAAAGTAAAAATAAAAATAAAGCCAAATTCTTAGTTCGTTGACAGTAGTACAATGGCAAATCAATCCAATTTTGACAAGGTAGACGTGTGGATATCACTCGAAGGAGAGGGATTTGTAGGCTGCTTTATTGGAGACCGAGATGTTGTCACTTGCTACCATAACCTGAAAATTTTTCATGATGACGACCTTGGTGAATTAGACAAGAACTTTGGACTTTATATAGGTAAATCGTGCTCTGTAAAATTTTCAAATGCTGAGTCAATAGACGCGATAATAGCGTGGATGAATCCAAGAGCGGACGTCATGGGTATTGAGTTAAAGGCGAATTCTCCTTCTAGTAAACCAAGGCGAATCCTGGATGACATAGGAGAACACCTCTCAGACAAGGAATTAACCGCAAGAAAAAGAGATCAAAAAGACCATAATGTGAGTCACGTAACGATCATCGATCGTGGTCTCGCAGTCGACTCTTATGGTCGACAGTGGATTCAAAAGGATTTTATAACCGACAATCCATCACTTATTGAACACGGATGGAGCGGGACAGGAGTCTTTTACACAACTGAGGCGCGAAAGGACGCACTCGTTGGGATGATAACTCATAAGGAAGATCGCTCAAAATCAAAATTCGGAAGATACTTGCCAATCTACGCAATAAAGGGCCTAAAGAGAAATTCATCTTCACTTGGAAGCACTCCTACAAATAGTTTTTCGTCAGATCCATTTTTTGATGATCACAAATTTGCAACGGACTCGATTGCAGTATCGACCCCAATTCTCAAAGCGCTTGAGGTGCGCAAGTCAGTTTATAAGGACAGGAAAGGAAAATCAGCGACAGCTACAATTGCCGTTCCTCACTTTGACGACTACATTTACCTACTTCTAGATGGAGACGATGCGAATCGACTGAGGGATCTTTCTATAGGGGAAAATGTTAGACTCGCACTAAAGCTCCTGAATGGAAAAGTCGTCAAAGCAAATTGCGAATTTCGATCTCTTTCCGTTGTTCCAGGTATAAATGCTTTCTTTATGTCAGTCGAAGGAGTAAAAGACTAATAATATGAATATGTCGAAGCCTTTAAAAGAAGCACGAATAGGAATTGACCCAGAGGACTTTCTTTCGGGCCTCGAGGAGGCCGATTGGAGCAAGGTACCACCTCCGAATTCAAGAGAAAGATCTAAGGAAGTCATTGAGCAAGCTAAGGAATGGTATTCCAAGGCAGCAGGCGTAATTTTCGCCGACTATCGTGGTCTATCCGTAAAAGAGATGCAAGGACTTCGAAGCACACTTCGTTCGAAAGGTGCTGAGATCCATGTTCTCAAAAATACCCTTTTTAGGATCTCAGCGGGCGAAAATGTAAAAACGTTACCCGCAGAGTTCCACAACGGCACAACGGCATATGCTTACGTCAATAGAGACGAAGCTGGTTGCGCCAAGGCACTGCTTGATTTCGCCAAAACCAGTAAGAAGCTCGTCGTAAAAGGCGGCTACTTTGGCGGCAAGGCACTTTCAG
>JAYUOQ010000535.1:0-18365 GCA_043760685.1 Armatimonadota bacterium
TCAAGCCGTGGAGCAACATCGTTTAACAAAGTTAGGACGATTGAAATGAAGGCTTCGGCATATGAGCCAGGACCACGGTCCAACGGCAAATGGGCAGGAACCACTACTTTAGGAATTCCACCACGTTACGGCATCGTCGCCGTCGACCCTCGCTTTATCAAGCTCGGTAGTTTGTTGTATGTAGAAGGCTATGGCTTTGCGTACGCTGCCGATACTGGTGGAGCTATCAAAGGCAATCGAATTGACCTTTGCTTTGCAACAGAAGCCCAATGCCAGCGCTTTGGGCGACAGGTCGTTACCGTTCACGTCCTTTCGGCACGGTGAACTTAACAGACGCCGGAGAACTGAAAGGATTTCTTCGGAAGCATGGCCTAAAGGCCGATAAGAGTTTGGGGCAGCACTTCTTGTGCGCCCCAGACATTGTTCAAGCAATAGTACGCGCCGCAGGGGCTTACTCTGGGTGCTTAGAGGTTGGGCCCGGCCCAGGAATCCTCACCACATTTTTAGCCAAGAAATCTGAGGCGATGTCGGCAGTCGAGTTCGACCCACGTATGGTCAAGCCTCTCGCAGACTCAGCACCCAAATGCAAAGTTATCGTTGGCGACGCCCTTCGGGTTGATCTTGGTGCAATTTTAGAAGAATTACCACAGCCGCGAGTGCTAGTTAGTAACATGCCTTATTACATCACTGGGCCGCTTCTGGCGCGCTTTTCTGATGTTCGGCACTTGTGCAGCGCAATGGTGTTGATGATGCAGAAGGAGGTTGGGGAGAAGATCGTTGCTGAGGCAAAGAATCGCGACCGAGGGGCTCTGAGCGTCAATATCCAATCTATGTTCACGGTTGAGTTCGTGGTTAAGGCGGGCGGCGAGTGTTTTATGCCGCCGCCAAAAGTCGACAGTGTGGTTTTGAAACTTACGCCAAGAAACGACGTATTTCCCGAGGGCTTTGCAAAAGTTGTTAAGGCGGGCCATATGCAGCCTCGCAAGACACTGCTTAACAATCTTGGCTCAACGTTCCGGAAGGATCGAGCGGAGGTCTATGAAGTCATGAAAGGGCAGAAGTTGCTTGAGACTGTTAGAGGTTTTGAGTTGACCGAGGCACAGTGGGTTTCGCTGACCGAGAGTATCATGAAGCTTGGATGGACTTAGTTGACTCCAGCGAACTAAAGCGGATTGCTACTGAGCTTGGGTTCACTACGGTTGGAGTTGCTCCAGCGATCCCAATTCCTGAGGCTCTTGAGGCATACCATGAATGGATTGGTCAGGGATATCACGGCGACATGCAATACATGGCGGATCATGAGGCGTTAAAGCAGGATCCATGTTCATTATTGCCTTCAGCAAAGTCGGTGGTCGTGGTCACCATGAACTACTTTCAGGAGCCGGCTACACTTGTCAAAGTGGCTCGGTACGCGCTAGGGCGGGACTACCACAAGGTCTTGCGGTCTCGCCTGAGGCGTTTGGCATTCTTATTGTCCTCGTCGTATCCAGATGCTCACTTTCGGGCGTGTGTGGACAGCGCGCCGTTATTAGAGCGGTCGTATGCTCACTTGGCAGGTTTGGGTTGGTTCGGCAAGAACACGATGCTGATTGACTCGAAGCGGGGAAGTTGGTTCTTTATCGGGGTTTTGCTTTCGTCAGTCCCGTTCGTTTCCGATAGGCCTTCGCTTGGGGGATGCGGCACATGTAGAGCATGTATCGACGCTTGCCCGACGGGGGCGATCGTTCATGAGGATAATCGCTGGCAGGTCGATTCTCGTCAGTGCATCAGCTACCAGACAATTGAGAAGAGTGGTGAATTGACGGTTGATACGGACGGTTGGGTATTTGGTTGTGACGTTTGTCAGGAAGTCTGTCCGTTTAATTCGCCGCGTGAGACTCAGCCAATGCGGTCGGTTAGTACAACCGAGCCAGACTTTTTGGCGGCTCGTCGGTTTCCGAGTCTGGTTGAGCTGGCGCAGATTAGCCATGCGGATTGGGACGCCTTGACGCAGGGCTCGGCAATTCGTCGAACGGGATTCGAGGGACTTAAGCGGAATGCTCGACACGCATAGCTGTTCAATTTGTATGTAAAGTGGGAATTCTCGCTAGCCACTATTTCTTGGCCATGTCCAGGCATACCAAACAATGAGCGAAGTAAGAATGATATCAAGTGTGCCAAAGAATAGGTAGAAATTCCATGAGCCAGGCAGGGTCACTAGTACAAAGAGGCTGTAAATGACCCCAATAAAGATGTTGGCAAGTCGGCTCGCTTTGGCGTTGAGTGCCAGGGAAAGGAATACCATCAGACTCGGAACAGCCATGGAAATCGAGAGTCCTAACAATATGGCTTGACTTGTCTGACCAAGCGGCTCAAGGTTACCGGCAAGCATTCCATTTAACTTTCCTGGCTTGTAGAGGCCGAAGTAGTCACCATACAGATAGCAAAAGAGAACTGCTGTCCAAAGTGCGGATAGTTTTAGCTTTACATGAACCTTGATGTCATCAAGTGGTCCCATTTCTTTTTTGTTCAAGTTCATCGCGTCCAAGGCTATACGGTGAAACATCTTGAAATGGAAATCATGGGGTCCAAAGCCTTATCAAAGGCTTGATTGAACCATTCTATGCCCTACTTTATTGCCTTCTGGTATCGAGGCTAACTGCGGCACCTTTGAATTGAGAATAAGAGTAGACTGATTTGTCGGCTTCCTTGAGCAGAGGTCGATCACGGTCTCAGAAGACTCGCCGTCTTGCTGGGGCCATTATTCTTTTAGGCGCAAAGACCCGGTTTTTCGCAGATCATTTCGAGACCTGCCCGTCGTTTCATTGCCTTTTCGTAAAGTTCGACATACTTCTTGGCACTTGAGGTCCAATCATGGTTGGCATTCATTGCGTTGGAAACCATTTTTTCCCACTCCGGGGTCCCAAACGTTTGATGAGCGCAGGTAACTGCATCGATAAACTCTTGCCGATTCCGATGTTCGAATACAAATCCGTTTTGACCTTCGATTACGGTGTCGCGGAGACCGCCGGTCGCCCGAACTATCGGGAGCGTTCCGTATCTCATCGCGATGAGTTGTCCGAGACCGCATGGTTCAAACGAGGAGGGCATGAGGAATGCATCGCATCCAGAATATATTTTCTGGGCTAACTCTTCATCGAATGCGTTCAGCATCCGGAATTGGTTGGGGTATTTCTGTTCGAGTACCTTTAGCCCATCAATTATTTGGGGATCACCAAGGCCCTGGACAACCATTTGGATTGGGAGTTGGAACAGTTCTTCGGCAGCTGTTACTAGCAAGTCAAAGCCTTTTTGGGTTGAAATGCGGCTGATCATACCAATCAATGGCGCTCCCTCAATGGGAGTGAAACCAAGTAGCTCTAAGAGAGCCTCTCGACACGCAGCTTTGCCATCAAGTTGATTACTTGAAAAGTTTGCCGTAATTCGGCGATCGGTTTTTGGATTCCAGACGTCGTAATCGAGGCCATTCAAAACCCCAAAAAGGCGATCGTTTTCAGCAAGATATCGGTTGAGTCCCTCAAGGCCGCAACCATATTCTGCCGTTTGGATTTCGTGGGAGTAAGTAGGGCTAACCGTATTAACCACGTCAGCGAAAGACATTCCTGCCTTCATAAAGTTCACTCGCCCCCAAGCTTCTACTTGTTCGTAGTTGTAGAGATCGTGGGATAGATCTAACCAGTCAAGGGCTTCGATACCAAATTCGCCCTGGTAAGCCATATTGTGGATAGAGTAGACGCTTGCCGTTTTGTCCCAGATTGCTCCTGCCTTCTCTTTGAGCAAAACCGGAAGAAAACCTGTATGCCAGTCATTGGCATGAACCACGTCAGGAATCCAATGGATCGCTTCCATAGCTCGAAGGGTTGCGGCAACAAAGAATGCGTGGACTTCGCCACCTGGTTGATACATTGATCCGCTGTCTTTTGCTTCGGTAAACCACTCGTCAGTTTGAATGAAATAGTAAGTCATCCCTTCAAACTCGACCTGGTGAAGAGAAGCTGATTTGGTCCAAACGGGATTCATTTGGACTTCAAATGATTCAACGATTACACTCGTTTTCCACCTGGGATTGTCGGCAATCATTTGATAGTAAGGGAGAATGACCCGGCAATCATGCCCCAGAGTCTTGATTGCTTTTGGCAAACCAGCAGCAACGTCCGCTAATCCACCGACCTTTGCAAACGGCGCCACTTCCGCGGAAACGTATAAAACCTTCATTTTGCCCAACCAAGACATTGGAAGATGTCTATCAAAGGGGTGTTCCATCCGAAGTGAAGTTCAAAGCCCAATCGTTTTACCAGATAATCGTCGATAGGGCTTATTACCTTCTCGAAACCAATTGGGAATAATTGTCCGTATTCTCGTCCATGAAACGAATTTTGTACTTCGCTCTTCCGATTGCACTTACCGGTTGCTCCCACATGGACATTAATTTTGGACACTCATTTGGAGGTTCTCAAGGAACAAAAGGAAACGGAAAGCCGCAAGAGATTTCGCGATCGGTTAGCGAGTTCGACAAAGTTGAAGTGGGTTCAGCCTTTCAGGTCGAAGCGACCGAGGGTCCGTTGGGACCGGTTAATATTAGCGCCGATAGTAATCTTCTTAATCAAATTAAGACTGAAGTCAAGAACCGGACACTGAAGATTTGGATTCAAGGTTCGATGTCGACTTCATCTCCACAGAAGATCAGTCTTTCAACACCCAAGATCAACTCGCTCGTGGCTTCTGGGGCGACACAAACGAACCTTAAACTTGCTAGTGTCCATGCATTTAACCTAGAAGCTTCGGGAGCATCGAAAGTCATGGTTAAAGGGGCAGTTAATAGTCTTAATTGTGAATTGTCTGGGTCGAGTCAAGCCACATTTGGAAGTTCCGCAATGTCTCGTCTTGACGCTTTGTTGAGTGGCGCATCTCTTCTGAAGATCGAAGGATCGGTAGGCAAAATGAAGGCTGAACTCTCGGGATCTTCAGTCATCGAGGGTGGATTGACCGGAAAGCAGGCTGATGTAAGCCTCTCCGGAGCGTCAATCGCCAAGTTTGGTTCCTTTACAAAGGTTTCAAAGGATCTATCAGGTTCCAGTAACGTGTCCTTTGGGAACTAGTCTCTAAGCGGCTTTCTTTGATGATTGGGCCATTACCCGCATAAATGCGTCTACCACGGTAGGGTCGAACTGTGTGCCAGAGTTTTCAAGAATGGATTCTAGAGCACTTTCGACTGACCATGCCTTTTTGTAGCTTCGGTCGTGGGTAAGGGCGTCGAATACATCTACGACGGCAACGATACGCCCACAGAGCGGTATGTCTAAGCGACTGAGTCCACATGGATATCCTCGCCCATCCCATCTTTCGTGGTGAGAGAATGCGATTTGTTCAGCCATCGCCATGATGGCAGAGTTGCTTCCAGACAAAATGGATGCACCTATTTCCGTGTGCCGCTTCATGGCTTCAAATTCTTCCTTTGTCAACTTTCCTGGCTTGAGCAAGATTTCGTCGGAAATGCCGACTTTTCCAACATCGTAGAGTTGGGCCGCGTACTGAATATCGTGAATGAACTCTGAAGTGAGTCCTAATTCTGCGGCAATTTTTGCGGAGTATTCACCGACTCTGTCTCGGTGGGTCTTTGAATCTTCTAATGGACATTCCGCTGGACCTCCTAATTTCTCAATAATCTCCAACTCTTCTTTCTCGTGGAGTCTCAGCCGATAGTGAGCCTCATTCTCGGGAAGATTCTCGGCAAGTGAGAGTTTTTTGAGGGCAAGACGAGTTCGGATCAGATTCTTTACTTTGAGAGTAACTTCGAATGCGTCAAACGGTTTGGTGAGAAATTCATGAGCCCCGAGTCTAATTGTCTGCCGTTTTGTTGTCGAAGTTGCGTCGGCGGTTAATACCATTATTGGAGTAAATACCGACTCCTCGCTTTGTGGCTTGAGTTTTTCAAGGATTTCAAACCCCGACATTTTAGGCATTTGCAGGTCAAGCAATAGGAGGTCTATTTCGTTCGACGTGAGGAATTCGTAACCCGATTTCGCGTCAGTAAATGTGACAATGTTTTTATAGCCGACTTGTTCTAGAAGTCTTTGAAGCAAAAGGACATTGGCTGGTTCGTCATCGATCGCGCAGATAGTTGCACTAAAGATGTCCGAATCTCGAAGGGTCATGCTGCATTCTTTTCCTCATTGAAGAGGACAAATAACCTGCCAATATCAACAGGCTTTGTTACATATTGTTTTGCGCCCATAGATATTGCCTTTTCAACAATATGCGGATTGGTCTCTGCACTCATCACGATTACGTGGGTTTTCGAGGTAAGTGGATTTTCGAGAATTGATTCTAGGACATCTAATCCATTAATGTCGGGTAAATCCAGATCTAAGAGGATCAGATCGGGATTGTGAAGCTGAGCGAGCTCGATGCCAATTCCTCCTTCCTTCGCACTCATCAATTCAACATCTCTCAGCTTTTCAACTACCTTTGAAATGTATCGAAGGTTGATGATGTTGTCTTCGATGAGTAGTACCTTGAGACTCTCAGAACTTACGAATCCTAGAATATTTTCTTGTCCTCCAGCCTTCAATTCAAGATCAATCTTTGGTTGGATAATTGCTGTTTCAGGGAAGCTGAGTGTGAAGATGGTGCCACTTCCGTACTCCGACTCGACCTTTAGGCTTGCCCCCATGGCATCAACAAGAGTCTTTGATAGTGCCAATCCGAGGCCCGTACCCTCAACTTGAGAGTTTTCTGAACCAAGTCGATCAAATGGCGTGAAAACTCGGTCGAGAAATCGTGGTTCTATGCCAACGCCAGTATCGGTAAAGTCAACTTTTATTCCATCGCTTTGCTGGATCATTGTAATTCTGACTTCGCCTTCGTGCCGGTTGTACTTGATACCATTGGACAACAAATTGAGGATGATTTGTTTGAGCCGTTGACGGTCGGACATGATATCTGGAACATTCGATTCCTCGACAATTAGCTTCACTTTGGACTTAGAGGCTAGCGGGGCAAGGAGGCTACAAGATTCATCAATAACTTCTCGAAGGTTGACTTGCTCGAACGACAAATTGACTTTTCTTGTTTCAATTCTTGCGATGTCAAGGATATCGTTCACGAGCCCAAGTAAGTGGCGTCCGGCAATGAGGATTTGGTCAACGTTTTCGGCTTGTCGATCCGAGATTGCCTCCATTTCGAGGAGCTGGCCAAATCCGAGAATTGCGTTTAGTGGAGTTCTTAACTCATGGCTCATTCTCGATAAGAACTCGCTCTTGGCTTCATTTGCCTTTTCTGCTGCCCGCTTTGAAGCAAGAATATGAGCGGTGGACCGCATTCGATCCTCAATGTCGTGTGCTGTGACCACAATTCCATTGATTTCAGGAATATTGATCATGTTTGTGATCGTAACTTCATACCACCGATATTCTCGATCTTTGTTTTCAAATCGAATTTCTAATAATTCATCCGACTTGTTCGAGCTCTGTGTATTTGCCAATGCTTGGGCGATTAACTGTCGATCATCAACGTGAACAAACAAGCAAATCTCCACATCATGAAAGTCTTCTTCCATCCAGCCGAGGCGATCTCTTACTTTGCCAAGCACGTAATGCACCTCCCCTTCTTCGTTGGTGATCCAAATAATTTTTTGCGCCAGGCTGCCAATCAACTTTCGTTGTCGACTTCTTGCTTTGATGCCCGAATTAACCAAGATGTAAATTGCGACCCAAGAAATCAGAAATAGGGAAAGGTGAAAATTCAACGTTTCTTTGATTTCAGGCTTTGACCATAATTCATCTTGTGAATGGAACGCCCGAATTCTCCATGGAAGCACTGATTGAGAAATATGAATTCCAGCTGCCAAAGTGCTTGATCCGTTAGTGGTCGCTTGAAGGTCAATATTTTCATTTGGAATACCTTCTCGACGAACAATCGTTGTAGCATCTGGGTTGACGAAGCAAGTTCCTTCAGTGAGATATTCCTGCACACTAGAAGTTGGTACTTTTGTCGTCACAGCACCGACTAGTTTTCCGGTCGAAAGAAACACAGGTAGCACCAACGCGATTGACTTTTCGCCTTCCAATACGGTGATGTTTCCAAAAGCTGATACTTTCTTTTGGGTTCGTAATTCGCTCATTGCTATGCGCTTCAAGTTACTGGCAACAAATTCTTGAAGCATTGGATTATCGTTCGATCTGCTTGATTGGTCGGAAACGAGATCCACGCCTGAACCTGATTTGTCGAGAATCCAGAATTGAAGTTCTGAGTCGCCAATTTCCAATAGCTCTTTGTTAAATGAAACTGGAGATTTTGTCTCGATGCTCGATGCTTGGACCGAGGCTAAGGCGAGCTTACTAAATTCCGCTTGTACTTTTCCGTTTACTTGAGATTCAACCAGTTTGAGGCTCTTATAATCTTCAAGTCGCTTTTGTTCTTTGAGCAAGCTGATGTTGGAGAACATCGAAAAGAAAATGAAGGAAGTTAGGGTGATTCCAAAAAGACCAAATGAGATGAATGACCCTATATCTGAGCGCAATAGTTTAGCGAGAACCTTTCGCTTGAAACCGACAAACTTTTTTTGCTTAAAGGCATCCATCCTTGACTCCAATACCAAACCCCACTATTTTTATCGGGATTTGGTAATGGAGTTCTCAAGGATTCTCTAGTCTTTTTAGTGAATTGCTTCGATTAGCACTGCGGTTGCTTCTCCACCACCAATGCAAGGAGTAGCGATCGCATATTTTCCGCCTCTTCGTCTGAGTTCGAAGAGTGCCGTCATGACAAGTCTTGCGCCAGACATGCCGATAGGATGTCCAAGCGCCACCGCGCCACCATTGACGTTGAGCTTTTCGTGGGGAATACCAACTTTGTCGGCGCACCCCATGGCAACTACGGCAAATGCTTCATTGATTTCGAAAAGATCAATATCTGCTACCGTTAGTCCGGCTGAATTCAGAAGCTTTTGGATAGCAACTGCGGGAGCGGTGGTGAACTTTGTTGGCTCTTGAGCATGAGTGGCGTACCCTTTGACGCGACCGAGCACCTTTAGTCCTCGCTTTTGAGCTTCATCGCCAGACATGAGGACGATTGCGCCGCCGCCGTCATTGATTGAACTTGCGTTTCCAGCTGTAGTGACTCCATCTTTGTTGAAGGCGGGTCTAAGGGTTGCAAGTTTTGCGGGATCGCCACCTCGCGACGGTTGCTCATCCGAATCAAAGATTATTGGATCGCCTTTGCGTTGCGGAATTTCAACTGGCACAATTTCTTCTTTCAACTTTCCTTCGGCTTGGGCTGACTTTGCTCTTGCGAATGACTGGGCGGCGAAGGCATCAAGTTGCTCTCGCGAATATCCGAGTTCGGAAGCGGTTGAATCACCACACTGCCCCATATGGCAATTGTTATAGGGATCCCAAAGTCCATCGTGAATCATTGAATCAATAATCTGTCCATTCCCCATTCGGTAGCCTGCTCTTGCTTTATCTAAGACATAGGACGAATTCGTCATCGATTCCATTCCTCCGGCTACAACGATTTTTGAGTCTCCTAGAGCAATTGATTGGGCCGCCAACATAACCGCCTTCATGCCTGACCCGCAAACCTTGTTAATGGTGAGGCAAGGGACATGGTTAGGAAGACCGGCATAAATCGTTGCCTGACGGGCCGGGGCTTGACCCATGCCTCCGGTGAGTACACAACCCATGATGACTTCATCGACATCGCCAGGCTGTATTCCAGCTCGTTCAACGGCAGCTTTTATGGCGATTGCACCAAGTTTTGGGGCGGTCAAATCTGATAAAGCGCCCTGAAAACTCCCAATTGGAGTTCGAGCGGCGGAAACGATCACTACGTCGTGCATTTGGTGTTAGAGTACCTTCGGGCATTGCCGAGAATTGCCCATTGCACTTATCGATGTTAACAAGGTATTCTTAACCTTCGCGCTTTTTGTCTTATGCTCCCATCTCCCGACATCCTCAACGAATATCCTCTAGGGAAATTTGTACTTTCAAATCTAGCAGCCAAGCGTGCGAAGCAACTTCGCGAAGGTGCCCTTCCGTTGGTTCAAGTTGAATCTAGGCATCCACTTACTATTGCGCTTGCAGAAATTGCTGCTGGCAAAATTGAGCCAAGAATGTTCAATTCTGGAGCCGAGTCAATTGGTGACTCCTTCGAAAGTGCAATTCTTGGAGACGACGTTATTGATGGCGAATTCGGAATGCTCTTGCCGGCACTGGACGAAAACGAATCAGTTCTTATTGAAACCATCGGGCTCGAAGATGCTGATCCAGAATTGGATGGCGATGCTATTGGTGACGGTGAACTAAGTCTTGCCGACCTTGCTGATGGGGAAGAAGAAGAAGTTATTGCAGCCGATGCTGACGAAGACACTCTTTCGCTAAGCGATATTGCTGAAGAAGAAGAAGCATTAAGCGACGACGCCAGTTCCGACGAGGTTTAATTTTTCATGTCAACTCGTGACCCTTACGAAGTTTTGGGTGTCTCGCGCAATGCGAGTGCGGACGAGATCAAATCGGCCTATCGGAAGCTTGCAAGAAAGTATCATCCTGACGTTAATCGGGATGATCCAACTGCCGAAGACAAGTTCAAAGAGGCGTCCAACGCTTACGAAATCCTCTCAGATGATGAGAAGAAGGCTCGCTTTGATCAATACGGCACAACGGACGGCGCACCACAAGATCCATTCTTTGGGGGAGGAAATGCCGGTGGATTTGGCGACCTTTTTGACATGTTCTTTGGCGCCGCTGGCCAGCAAGGTGGTCGACGTCGATCTGCAGCACAAGATGGCGATGATATCCGAGCCGATGTTCAGGTCACTTTAAAAGAAGTACTTACTGGAGTTACGAAAGAAGTCGAAGTTGAACGAGCCGCAAGTTGCGATGCGTGCAATGGCAATGGTGTCGAAGGCGGAGGGCAAGCTCAGACATGTGTGAATTGTCAAGGCACAGGAATGGTTACTTCGGTTAAGAGTACGTTTCTGGGGCAAGTCAGAACCCAGTCCCCTTGCGGAAGGTGTTCTGGAACCGGTTTCCTAATTACTAATCCGTGCAAGAAGTGCCAAGGAAAGGGTGCTCGATTAGTTACCGAAATGGTGACGATTAACGTGCCAGCGGGTGTCGAGAATGGAAATCGAATTCAAATGTCCGGTCTCGGATGCGATGGGATCCGTGGTGGAAGGGCAGGGGACCTGTACGTCTTTCTCCATGTGCCCGAACAAGATCCTTTCATTCGGCGTGGTCAACATCTTTTAACCGGCTATGACATTACGGTCGCCCAGGCAATTCTTGGGGATGAAGTGACTATTGACGGTGTCGAAGGTGAACTCATGTTCGAAATACCAAATGGGGCGCAGCCAGGGCAACAAGTCGTCATTAAAGGGCAAGGACTCCCACCAATTCACGGCGGAAAGAGAGGTGACCTTGTAGTCGAACTAACCGTTGTTATTCCAAAGAAAGTTAGTGAAACGGAAGCGAAAGTGATCCGAGACTTTGCTGAACTTCGCGGCGAGCGAATTCCGAAAGGAAAAGATGGCTTCCTTGGCGGAATCTTTGGAAAAAAGAAATGAACTGGATTATTGTCAAGGCTATAAAAAATGATCCGCCTGATGATTGGTCCCCCGTTATTGATTTGTTTCGCGAGTACGGAATAGATAACACCCTTGAAGAGAAGACAGCCCTAACCGGATGCTATGTTGACGTCGATGGTGTACTTGACCAAATTGAGAAATTGAAGTTAGCTTTGATTCCATTTCAACTTGATGAGTTCTCGGCTGAACCATTGGTAGAAGTTGATTGGGAAAATGATTGGAAGAAGCATTTCAAACCTCGGCGTATCGGTAAACATTTTGTGGTTAAGCCGACGTGGGAGGAGTTTGAAAGTCAACCCGATGACCATGTTATTGTGCTGGATCCAGGTCAAGCATGTGGTACAGGTGACCATCCAACAACGCGAATGTGTCTGACTTTTTTGGAGTCCTATGCTGGTCCTACCACTACAGTCCTTGATCTTGGATGTGGCAGCGGAATATTGGCAATTGGTGCCAAGTTTGTTGGATCGCCCGACGTTTTGGCGATTGATATTGATCCTCTTGCTGTAGAAGTCGCAAAAGAGAATTTTACGCTTAACACGGTTACTGTTCGTGCTGAGGTTGGCGACGTGACTGAACTAAATTTGGAATCAGGTTGGGATATTGTTGTTTCTAACATCATTAGCGCTACGCTTATTAATCTTGCACCGGACGCAAACTTCGCTTTGAAAGTGGGTGGGTTGTGGATTGTCAGCGGAATCATTGACCAAAACTGGGCCGACGTTCAGAAGGCTGCCGCAAAATCAGGATTCTCATTGGTTACGTTCAATCAGGAAGATGGCTGGACGGCAGGCGTGTTTCAAAAATGAACTCAATTCGTGCTTATCCGAGGATTTTTATTCCTGGTCAGGATATGAGTACTCCATTCGAGATACCTAAGCCAGAACACGATAAGCTCCATAATGTTCTTCGATTACGAAGTGGTGCTGAGATTGGCGTAATGCCGAACGATGGAACCATGTGGGTTTGTCGCATTGACGGAAAGCTAGGTGTTCCGATTGTCCAACATCGGCCAGATACAGAACCTGAACTTTTCATCACGGTGGCTCAGGCATTGCCAAAAGGTGACAAATTGGATGACATCATTAAGTCTTGTACTGAGATTGGGGCATCCAGGTTCGTTCTCTTTACTGGAGCGAGATCAGTCGTCAAATGGGATGAGAAAAAAGTCGTTGAAAAGATGCGCAGAATTCAGGCTCTCGCAAGAGAATCTGCCGAGCTGGCCTTTCGAATGCGAATCCCGACGATAGAATTTCGATCTAATCTCAATGAAATCCTGACCAAGGAATCCGGAGTGATTGCTTTGAGTGAACAAGAGTCAGTCACCTCAACGATTAAAGCGGGTGGGCGGAGTGTCTGTATCGTGGTTGGTCCTGAAGGCGGATGGGCGCCAAGGGAAGTAGAAGCAATGAAAGACTATGCAGTGACTCTGGGTCCGCGAGTACTGAGAACTGAGCATGCTGGTTTTGCGGCAATTGCAAAGCTACTTGTTCCGTAGCATAAGCAAACTAGACTGGCGCTTCGGTGGGAACACCAAGCAAAACGTCCTTCTTTTTGTCGTAGGCAATTTGAGCCAAAACTTCCAAATTAACGACATCTTCACGGTTGTACGCAATGAGTGTAGCCAGGGCCTTCTCGTCGCTGTATCGCTCGTAGCGTCGCCATAAAGTGATTGCGTCCCGACCGCTTAATCCGTCCGTGTCTTCACCTCGGGCTATGCCAAGTTCCTTTTCGATTTTTTTGAGACCACCCTTAATGCCTACGTCTCGCAGAGTTGGACAAAGGTCTAGGTGAATTTGATCAAGGACAAGATTTTGATACTTCTTCCGGATCATGGGGATGTCAAATCCCAGACCGAAGAAAGTGACCATCATGCCAAAGTCTGAAATTCGGTCTCGAAATTTCTCGAGGTTCTGTCCTTTTACATAAACTTCAAATTCGTTGCCATCGTAAATACCAATCGTTGTGATTGAACTTCCAGACTGACCTCCATCGGTTTCAATGTCGAGATAAACACATTGTTCGCGGAAAGATGGCCAGGCTCGCCAGGCATTGCTGGTTCCAAGAGCTTGCGTGAAAAACTGATGCTCCTTTGTTTCGAGGGCTTCCACTGATTTGTTCAGGACCATTCGAACGATATCGCGGGAAGCAGCACCAAAAGGCAGGTCATTGATGCCATTGAGGGCATCTGACCACGTTAGGCAGCCACGATCCCAAAGAGCTTTCTCCATTGGAGCGCCAATACCGGGAACGTGAATAAAGGTGTTTTCAAGCAACGATCTTAGCCGCCGCTGCCTTTAATTTTGACTTTCGGAGCGACTACGTTGTTGTTTCTTGGTGGAACTGTAAATGTTGTACCACCGCTACCCCAGAAGCGCTTCTGATCTCCTTTCACTTCAAAGGTTCCGGTGTCACCGTTCTTATCAAATTCTCCATAGACTCGGCAGATACCGTTTCCTACCCATTTCATATCAAGATTTCGACCGAAGAACTGTATCGCGCGGAATTTGCCATCAAGGGTTACGGTCCCTTGTCCGAAGAACTCAGTTCTCTCGCGTTGTTTGTTTTCGTATTCTTTGTTGAGCCCTGCACTGGCAACGATTGGGACTGAACTGTCATAACCAACGATTAATAGAGTTCCTTTAAACGTGATTTGGATTTTTCCAAAAGCCTTTACATCGCCTGGGCTCGTGATCTTGAAAGCTCCGATGTTCGTTTTCATCACTACTTCGCCGATAGGAGCAGGCGCTGTTGAAGTTGGATTTTGAGCAAAGCCAGGTGAAATGCAAAGCATTGCGAGGCAACCGAAACTGAAAACTTTTGAATTCATGACGTTTATATAGTAAGTATGACGGATTTTTGGCATGTACCGGAATCTTCCTACAGTGAAAACCGTAGAAACCATAGGTTCTGATTGAATTCAGGTACCTTAGGCTTCAACGATGAAACTATCAACTGTCGTTCCCATATTAGTCTCCTTTTTAGCGATTGGGGTTTCAATGGCGGTGTTCACGAACAATGCAACGCCTTATCTGACCATTGCTGAAGCTCGAAAATTGACGGGTGACCGTCTTAACCTTGGCGTTGAAGTTGACAAGAACACAATCAGGCGAGACTTGACCAGTAACGCGATTGAATTTGACGCAAAAGACAAGAACGGCGAGAAAATTCGCGTCAGACATATTGGCGAAAACGTTGACCTCTCGAAGGCTGAGCGGGTGACGTGCATTGGCAGGCTGAAGGGTGACATATTCATCTCTGAAAAAATGTTGGTCAAATGCCCAAGTAAGTACGAAGAAGAAAAGAAGAAGTAAATGGAGACTCACCCGACTCTCGATTTACCTGCGGCGCCTCAATGGGGCTTATTCCTCGGCCAGTTTGGCAAAGTTGGAGTCTACGGCATCCTCGTTGCCTGTTCCGTGGCATTAATTCTTTCCATTTTTGCTCCGAACAAGTTCCTAGCAATTCGGCGAAATGCATTTTATTTGGCATGTTTTGCGTTTGTCTTGGTTTTCTTGACGTTAGCTGGCTTGTTCATTGCGGACCAGTTCCAGTTTGAGTACATCCATAATCACTCCGCAAAAGAAAATCCATTTGCCTATAAGATAGCCAGCGTCTGGACAGCCCAACAGGGATCGTTCCTTTTGTGGGCAGTCTTCAGTAGCATTTTTGGTTGGATTACGGTTGCAAAGTCAAAACAATACGAACGTTGGTATACGGCTGTCTTTGCCATTTTTCTTGGAGTGCTTGCAGGAATCCTTGCATATGAAACCCCCTTCAATGTCTTTAAGGACCTGATACAAAATGGCAAGACGATGCTTCCACCTGATGGTGGAGGAATGGTTCCAGGGCTTCAAAACTATTGGGTTGTGATTCATCCTCCAATCATTTTTCTTGGATTTGCAAGCTTAACGGTTCCGTTCGCCTATGGTATTGCGGCGATGCTGACTGGGGACTCTTCAGATTGGATAAAGTTGGCCAGGGCGCCGATACTTTTCGGTGTTAGCGTGCTCGGCCTCGGTATTTCACTGGGTGGTCTTTGGGCGTACGAGACCCAAGGTTGGGGCGGCTTCTGGGGATGGGATCCAGTTGAAAATGTTTCCCTCGTTCCTTGGCTGTTCTTGGTTGCCCTGGCTCACGGCGTGATTGTCCAGAATGTGCGAAAGACTTGGGTCTCGGCAAATTTGCTTCTGTCCGGGCTTCCATTCATTGCGTTCTTGTACGGCACATTTTTAACTCGAAGCGGATTGTTAGATAAGGTCTCGGTACATTCCTTCGCCTCAATGGATAAGAACGCTCTGATTGTGCTTCGCATTTTTGTCTATGCGGTGGTAATTGGTTTTGTTTTGCTCTACTTCTTGAAGGGATTCAAGATGGGCAAAGACACGGCGAAACCCGAAGGGGAAAAAGTCGGATTCAATCGCGAAAGCTTCTACGTTTTGGGAATGTTGAGCCTTTGCTTGATGGCATTTGTGATTGCTTTGGGTATGTCGTGGCCCGTCATTACTGCCATGCGTGGCGGACAAGGTTCAGCGGTGGACGGCGGAGTTTATCACAAGGCAGTTGTTTGGTTCTTTTTCGCGGTGATGATTGGTATGGCGGTTGGACCGTTTGTCTCCTGGAAACGCGATAATCTCAAAAACATTTTTGTTCGCTTTGTAACGATGTTTAGCCTTGCTATGGCTTCTGCTGGCTTGTTTTTGCTGGTTCCGAAATATACGGCATTTGGCATTCAAATTGAGCCGGGTTCAACTGTCAATGGTCTTTGGAAGGGAAGTACCATTCCTCTTCAAGGGGCCATTGCAATCCTCCTGACTTTCTGCTATTTCGCTGCCTATACAAACCTATGGCGCGCCATAGAACTTTCTAAGCGATCAAAGCTCGGTGTTGGGCCATTTGTAGCTCATTTGGGTATCGCAATTCTTCTCGGTGGGCTTATCATTTCTAAGGGTCTTGAGCGCGAAGAGCAGACGCTTGTTTCTGCTGGGGAGCCTGGATCCGCCCTTGGAAACAAGATTGAGTTTAAGTCTTGGGATGTCGAGAAGATGACAGATCGAAGCAACGTTGTAAGGTTTACGGTCACGGAACCAGATAACTCGACTCATGAGATTTCGCCAAATATGTACTTCCACGGTTCAAATCAAGCCCAGTCCTGGCCATTTATTGAGCGCACTCCAGGCCACGATACTTACTACTTTATGAGCAAACCAGAGGTCGAAATCTGGTCAAAGCCTATGGAGCTTAAACCGGGTGAAACGAAGACCAACGACGACATTACCATCAAGTATGTGGAAATGACGCGAAAGGGCGAGCCGGGCCAACAAGGAACCCAGTTTGGAGCCAAGCTTCAAGTGACTTATGTCAACAAGAAAACTGGTGAAAGCCAAAGCTACCTCGTTAATCCAACTCTTACGATGACGGGCAACGGTCTCGAACCATCGTTTGAGATGGTTGGTAATTTGTTCCGCGTTGGTCTTCTGCCAACCATGGATGTTGCGACTAAACAATTCACCGTACAGGCGTACTTCAAAGCACCAGTCTTCCCATTCCATGTGTTTTATAAGCCGCTGACCTGTTTAGTCTATATTGGAACGGCGATATTTACGCTCGGTGGATTCATCGCCGCCTTTTACCGAAGAGTGATTAGAAAGTCGCCGGAGGGTGACTTTGTGGCAAATTCTGCCAAAATAGAAAGTAAGAAATAAAATGCGTCTTTCGCAATTGCTCAAAGCAAAGCTTCATCATGCTCGGATTACCTACTGTAATCCTGACTATGTCGGATCAATCGAGATTGGTCATGATCTGATGGAAGCGGTTGGTATTAAAGACGGAGAGCTTGTCCATATTTGGGAAGTTGACGGCAAATCCCGGATTCAGACTTATGCTTTTTCTGGTCCACGAGGCACGATAGGGATCAACGGCGGTGCAGCTCACTTCTTTACCGCCGGTGAGCGAGTCATTATTGCTGCATTCGATCTGTCCGATGAGCCCATCACGCCCAAGGTCGTGCTTCTTGGGGAGCACAATGAGGTCCTCAAAGATATGACTCCTTTTAGCGTTTTAGGTTAGGATTGTCGGTCCTAATTGTATTCCTTTAGAAATTTCATCAGTTCCGCCCAACTCTTGGTGTCGGCGTTGACGTCGTACTTTGCACCATCGACTTTGAAGCCCATGTCTTTCACGGTAAATGCGTGGACTGCACCACCATAGCTGACGAATCGAAAGGTCTTTGCCGCGCCTAGCATTTCCTTTTTGCAAGCTTCAACATCGGCGGTCGGAACGAATGGATCGACTTTACCGTGAAGGACGAGAACATTCGTATTGATGTCTTTTGGAGACTCCGTGCTGAGACTCTTTAGACCACCGTGGAACGAAACCACACCAGCAGCTCCCAGGTTTCGGCGAGCTACTTCGAGAGCGCCGGTTCCGCCGAAACAATATCCAATATAAAACTTCTTTCCTTTGGTCGGAAAAGCATTCACGCCATCCCAAATGCGCTTCATATAGAGGGCTGGATCTGCATAGTATTTGCCGGATTCGCCTGAACAGCCTTTGACGTCGTGTGGTCGGACTCCTTTGCCATAGATGTCGATTGCGAATGCATTGTAGCCAGCCGCTGCGAGTTTTTCAACGACCTCTTGTTCGTGAGCATCGATCCCGTTCCAATCTTGGATAACGTACACCACTGGGGCATTGGCTTTCGAATTAGATGCCTTTGCGCCATATCCAACGAAGTGGTCGCTTCCTACGGTGTATTCGATGTTCTTGCCGAGCGAAG
>JAYUOQ010000536.1:0-2519 GCA_043760685.1 Armatimonadota bacterium
ATCAAGACGACGTTTTGCGACCCTGACGACCTGAATGCCTGGGAATCAGCAATTACCGACAAAACCAGAGCTCTCTTTATTGAGATCATCGGAAACCCAGTTGGCAGCATCGCGGACCTCTCGGCTTATGCAGACTTGGCCAAGAGCAAAGGAATTCCGCTCATTGTTGACAGCACGTTCGCTACACCGTATCTATGCCGACCAATCGAGTGGGGAGCGACGATCGTCATTCACTCGGCGACCAAATTCATCGGTGGACACGGAACCAGCATCGGTGGAGTTGTCGTTGACTCAGGTGATTTCGATTTTTCCAGTTATCCGACCATTGCCGACCCGACTGACTCGTACCACGGACTCAAATTCTTCGATACGTTTGGGCATTACGGCTTTTTGATGAAGCTACGCGCTGAGACCGTACGCGACACTGGGGCGTGTATCTCGCCGTTCAATTCGTTCATGCTGCTCCAGGGGCTCGAGACGCTATCGCTCCGAATGGAGAGGCACGTTTCAAACGCCCAAGCCGTTGCCGAGTTCCTGGAAGAACACCCTAAGGTAGCCAAGGTCAACTACGCCGGATTAGTCAGTCACCCACATTACACTCGAGCGGAGAAGTACCTGCCCAAGGGACCAGGTGCGGTCATGTCGTTCGAAATCAACCCTGGTTCGGGCGATGCGAGGCAAGCCGGAAAGCGGTTTATCGAATCTCTGCAACTGTTCTCTCACTTGGCGAACGTAGGCGATGCGAAAAGCCTTGTCATTCACCCTGGCTCGACCACCCACCAGCAGCTCTCGGACGCCGAAATGGCGAGTTCTGGAATCTCGGCGGCAATGATTCGGCTCTCGGTTGGTTTGGAGACCACCGACGACTTGCTTTGGGATCTCGACCAAGCCTTGTCGAACGTATAGGAAATCACCATGTCTACCCTCGTTTGCGACATTTCTCTCAACACAAAACTGACTCCCGAACAAAGGGAGAAGTACCAAAACGGCAAAGCGATTCAGGAGCTCTTACGCTCCGCCAAGACGATTGCCATTGTTGGGCTCTCGACCGAGAAGACTAAGGCGAGCAACATGGTTGGCTCGTATCTCAAAGATCGCGGATTTACGATTATTCCGGTTCATCCGAAAGCGGATGAGATTCTGGGTGAGAAGTGTTATCCGAATTTGGAATCGATTCCGGTTCCGGTCGATATTGTCGATATCTTCCGCCCTTCGAATGAAGTCCCCGGGATCGTCGAGGATGCGATCAAGATTGGGGCGAAGGCAGTGTGGATGCAATTAAGGATTATTAACTTTGAGGCGGCAGAAAGGGCGACCGAAGCCGGTCTGGTTTCGGTCGTTGATAAGTGCATCAAGATGGAACACGGTCGGTATGGCGGGATGCTGCATTGGGCGGGGATGAACACTGAGGTCATTTCAGCGCAACGCCGGAAGATGAGGTAGCGAGGTAGCGAAGAAGCTGGGAAGCGGAAGAAGCGCAAGAAGTGAGGGAAGGATGCAACTTTTCTATCAAATGTGTGGGCTACTCTTATTTTTCATAGAAGGTTCTATGGCACTGTTAATTCTGACGATAATAGGAATCGCTTTTACCATGACGGGAGCGTTTAACCATCGAAGCATCTACTTGGGGCAAGAACATGCGGCTAATGGGGTCGAAAAGTACAAACTAAATTCTTCACAGAAAAGGCAGTATTTTTGGCTGAATGTTTCCGGCATCATAATGGTAACAGGACTCCCGGCGCAGTCCATTACATTGTTGAAAATGGTTACACAAGAACGTATGTCCTTCGATCTTAGTTTGTGGATTGTTGGTCTATGCCTTAATCTTCCGGGCGTCATCTATTCTATCCAGGCAGTTTTCCTCCGCCATTCAACTGTAGACAAGTGGCAATGGCCACGGTATCTCTGATTCGCCTTTGTTGAGTCTCTGTGCAAAGCAGAAAGAGGAACGGCAGAGAAGTTAGGAAGCGAGTAACCTAGATAGCGAGGGAAAGATGCATTTGCTCTATCAATCGGGGATCCTCTTTTACTTTGTCATGGAAGGTCCCTTTCTGCCTTCAGTGTTCACTGGTCTTAGTTTCGTGCTTACCTTTATTGGAGCAGCCTGCCACCGAGCGACTCGTTGGGAAATTAAGTACGGAGAACCTGGAAATCAATCTGAATCTAAGAAGCGCCGGTATAAATGGCTCAATGCAACATTCATTGTTTTGCTCACAGGGCTTCCAGCAATGGTTGTTCCATTGCTCAGTCTTAGGCCATATGATTCATATTCATTCGACGTCGGGACTTGGATTATTCTGCCTTGCATGAACCTTCCTGGAATCGTCTATTTCCTTCAAGCGGTTAATATCCGTCCGAGAAAGGGCTTTAAGTTTGAATTGCCGAGGTACCTGTAACTTGCCTTTGCTCTAGCCCTGATTTATGGAATAACCCTTCCATGAAGTTTGTTTTTCTAGGAATAGTTGTTCTTGCCGCAATCGGTTGCGGAAAGTCTGAGACCGTCACGATTGGTGAGCCAG
>JAYUOQ010000537.1:0-6346 GCA_043760685.1 Armatimonadota bacterium
GGAGCCTGTAGCGAGTTATTTGTATAACAACTTTTACTCAGCCCTTGCCCAAGAGAAAAACCGACCAGCTCGCGTAACGTTGGCTCGGCTCACGGTCAAACAATTCCGAAATGCAATTGCCGACCTTATTGGTGGATATCACGCAACCGTCCCTTCAGATGCCCAAAATGGACTCCGCGCCGAGTATTTCAAGAGTCGGAATTATGACTTTAAACAGAAGGTGATCGAGAGGACCGATTCGACAATCAATTTTGATTTTGGTTCTGGTGCGCCAACTGCCGGTGACTATGACCCTCACTTCTTTTCAATTCTTTGGCAGGGCAGTATTCTTGCGCCTGATACCGGGGAGTATGAATTCGTAGTCAAGTCTAACCACGGCACCCGATTTTATCTGAACAATGCTCAGGTTCCATTAATTGATGGAATGATTCGGTCGGGGAACCAAACCGAATTTAGCGCCACTGTTTTTCTCATTGGCGGGCGGGCGTACCCGATGAGACTCGATTTCATTAAGGCAAACCAGGGTGTTGACGATACCGATAAACAGAAGGGAAAACCTGCTGGACCGGCCTCAGTTTCGCTCCTTTGGCGCCGCCCGAAACTTGCGATTGAGCCAGTTCCTAATAGATTTCTGTTCAACAAAGTAAGCCAGCCAACTTTTGTTGTTCAAACTCCGTTTCCTCCAGATGACCGTAGTATAGGATATGAAAGGGGAAATTCGGTCTCAAAAGAGTGGGATGAGGCAACTACTACCGGAGCCATCGAAACGGCGAATTTCGTAACATCAAATCTCGCGCGGGTTTCTGGGGTTCCTGATAATGATGCTCAACGAACCGAAAAGCTCACCAATTATTGTCGACAGTTTTTACAACGAGCGTTTCGAAGTCCAATCAGTCCGACCTTAGAGCAAACATACATCAGGAAGCAGTTTGATTCGGCAAAGAGCCCAGAAGCCGCGATGAAAAGGGTTATTCTGCTTGCCCTGAAGTCGCCAAGATTCTTGTATAGAGAAATAGGTAGCTCGAAAAGAGACTCCTATTACGTTGCCTCTCAACTCGCATTCAGCCTATGGGACTCTGTTCCCGATCCTGAACTTTTGAGGTTGGCAGAGACAGGGGGACTTGAAACCCAAGATCAGATCCTTCGTCAGGCGGAGCGGATGGTGAATAGTCCCAGAGCATGGACAAAACTTCAGTCTTTTCTCATGGCCTGGCTAAAGGTCGATGAAGTGCCAGATATCGTTAAAAGCACAAAGTCTTTTCCTGGATTTGATGGCGATACCGGCAGAGACCTCCGATCTTCCTTTGAGCTTTTTCTCGAAAATACTGCTTGGAGCCAAAATTCGGACTACCGAGAGCTCATATTGAGCCCGACCATATTTTTGAACGGACGGCTAGCAAAAATTTATGGAGTACCTCTTCCAGTCGACGCTCCTTTTCAGTCAGTTCAGTTAAACCCGGAAAAGCGATCTGGTCTTCTGACTCAACCATACTTACTGTCCAAATTCGCTTATCTTGAGACGAGTTCTCCTATTCATCGTGGCGTCATTATTGTTCGGAGTCTGCTTGGAAGGACATTGCAACCGCCGCCTTCCGCCTTTGCCCCTACCTCTCCATCTTTGCATCCCGAATGGACCACCAGAGAGCGCATTGCGGCCCAGACCAAGCCCGATGCTTGCAATTCATGCCACGGAATCATCAATCCACTTGGATTTACCTTGGAGGGATTCGACGCTATCGGACGGTTGCGAGCCACCGAAAGTGGAAAGCCGATTGACACCAGTGGAAGCTATCTTGCCAGAAGTGGAAAGCTCGCGAAATTTAGCAACGTTAACGATCTTGGCAAATACATTGTGGAAAGTGATGAAGGCCAGAGTGCCTTTGTGGAAAAGCTTTTCCAACACATGGTGAAGCAACCAGTTTTAGCCTATGGACCTCGAATGTTGCCGGGTTTGGTACAAACCTTTGGCGATAACCGTTATAGTATTCGTAAGCTAATGGCTCAGGTTGCCGTGCAATCAGCGATGAGCCAGCCGGTAGGCAAACAATGAACAATGGTAAAAGCAGAAGAGAATTCCTTCGAGACATGGGGCTTGGAGCAGCAATGTTGCCGTTTGTTAGCAACCTTCCGAGCATTTTGACTCTGCAAAAGCCATTGCGAAAACAGCGACTGGTAATTCTGTTTAGCCCAGACGGAATCGTGCCGAGTACTTTTTGGCCTGACTCGGTGGGTCCATACTTTGATCTCAAAAAGAGCCTTGCCCCGCTGGAGCCGTTTAAGAAACAGACCCTGATTTTGAATGGGGTTTGTGATCGGATTCGAGGCGACGGCGATGGACACATGCGAGGCATCGGTTGCCTATTGACCGGTACAGAGCTGTTTCCTGGCAATGTGCAGGGTGGTTCAGATACTCCTGCTGGTTGGTCGAGTGGGATTTCGATTGACCAAGAAATCAAGAATTTTCTACAGAAGAATCCGGCAACGAGAACTCGGTTTGGATCGCTTGAGTTCGGTGTCATGGTTCCTGATCATGCCGACACTTGGACTCGAATGTGTTACGCAGGTCCAAACAAGCCGATTGCTCCGATTGATGATCCGTATCAAATGTTTGGCAAGCTCTATGGTCAATTGAAGGATCAGGAGTCACTAAAGAGCATCCTTGATGATCTTAAGGAAGATCTTGCCAAAGTTCGCACTCAAATTAGTGCGGAAGATCGTCAATTATTGGACGAACATACTGCCCTTGTTCGCGATATGGAGAAAGAAATTCTCAACGCGAGGACAACAGATATTGGTCATGCTGTTCCAGTCATCGAACCAGGGGTTAGGCGTGATAACGACAATATTCCAAAAATCAGCAAGCTCCAAATTGACTTGATGGTGAGTAGCTTTGTAGCCGATTCGGCTCGAGTCGCAACTCTTCAATATACGAATTCCGTAGGGCAGGCTCGTTTCACTTGGCTCGGAATCAAAGAAGGACAGCATGACCTCTCCCATGAACCAGATTCAAACAAAGAGGCGCAAGATAAGCTCACCAATATTAACGAATGGTACTGCCAACAACTGGCTTATCTCGCCCAGCGATTGAAGTCAACGAAAGAACCCGATGGCTCTGGAAATCTGCTCGACAACACCACCATCGTATGGACCAATGAACTAGGGCAAGGTAATTCTCACACGCTCGATAACATCCCGTTCGTTATTGTTGGCGGTGGAGCCGGATTTGACATGGGCAGGTCGCTCAAATACGCCAATGTGCCGCATAATCGTTTGCTGATGTCATTGGCAAATAGCTTTGGGCATCGGATTGATAAGTTTGGAAACCCAAATTTCTGTGGCAGTGGTTTGTTGAACGGCCTAACGATTTAAGCCTTTCTGAAGGCGTAAACTGGTCATTCGTGAAAATGAGAATCTTGATGACGGGTGCTGGTGGAAACATTGGTAAAGGCCTAACAAAAAAGCTAATTGAGCTTGGCCACGATTTGGTTCTTTCTGACTTATGTCCCCTTCCTTCAGAACTCGCCGATCTTGAACTTCCATTTCACCAAATCGATGTTCAGACTGGGGTTGGACTTGACGAGGCGGCTGAAGGATGCGATATGTTCGTTCATTTGCCAGCATGGCACGGCATTCACTCGAATGAAAAGTCAGAAATTGAATTCTGGAGACTCAACGTTGATGGGACATTTTGGGCGTTTCAAGCCGCCAAGAACCGGAGTATTTCTCGATTCGTATTCTTGTCGTCACAGGCCTGGCACGGGCACTACGATAAGTACGGTTTCACCAAGCGTGTAGGTGAAGAGCTTTGCGAATATCACCGTCAACGGAACGGAATTCGATTTGTGGCTGTGCGCCCGGCGGATTTGACGCCTTGGCGCGAATGGGCGTCTGGTTACGGTCCACGACTACTTTACGGCGGGGTGGACCGTGAAGACGTTCTAGACTCCATTGTTTGCTCAGTTCAACACTTGGCAAATCCCGTCGGGGCTGAGCTCGACCATATTGTGGTCAACGCATTAAGGGCGAACGGCTTTAGCGAGAAGGATATCGAAACCTGGGATTCTGATCCTGTCGGAACCTGCGAGCGAATCTTTCCCTGCTCAAGCGGTCTTATCGACAAGTACGGAATGAATACTTCGAGAAAGCCGCATGTTGTTGAGCTAGGTGAAGGTGCCACTACCGTTGGATACTCCCCAAAAGTTCACTTTGGAACCTTTATGGACCAGTTGAGAAAATTAGACAGTGTTGGTGGAGAGCTGGCAGTTCGATCGATGACATGCCCCTATTGATTGAGGGCAGCACTTAGAGACGCGAAGAATTTATCGACCGTAGTCGCGTGCTTCACCTCGTCAAAATGGTGAAAGTCGCCAAAGTTGTTGGCAATCTTCATCCATTGCTTTAACCGCATCAGCTTTCGGTGAGGATGAGTTTGATCTTGAGGATCAAGATATTTGACAAATTCTTTCAGCACTTGGATCCAATTTGTAGCCATGGCAGGACTATCGCTCAGGGCCATTTCCATGGAAATCTGAAAGGGCAACATTGGGTTTGAAAGAGCACTTCGGCCAATCATATAGTGGAGACAACCAGTCTCAGCTTGACATCGTCGGAAGTCCTCAATAGACCATATATCACCGTTGGCAACAATAGGAATTCCGAGAGCCTCGCGGACCTTTCCGATAGGTTGCCAATATACTGGTGGCATATAACCCTGAACTCTAGTTCTAGCATGGATAGTCAGCCAAGAGGCACCTCCTTCGGCAGCCATCGCAGCGTTTTCATGAATTGCATCAATGCTGTCCCAGCCGAGCCTTAACTTCGCAGAGACGGGGATGTCTTCTGGTACGGCATCTCTTACAGCGCGAACGATTTCGCGGATTCGGCAAGGCTCCCGGAGTAAGGATGCTCCGCCGTCATGGCGGTTCACCGTCGGAGCTGGGCAGCCAAAGTTAATATCGATTGCTTTTGCCCCGGCTCGAAAAGCGGTATAAGCCGACTTCGCCATTCGTCCAGGATCTCCCCCGAGAATTTGAACTTGGACTGGCATACCGGATTCGGTTAGCCCGCCATTGTTAAGCTCAGGAACATCGCGCTTAAAAACCTTTAGGGGAATTGGTTCGATACTTACGCGAAGAAACTCTGAGACCCCATATGTAAACGTTCCTCGATTACCTTGAAATGCCCGCATCGGTGCGTCGGTAATGCCATCCATCGGTGCCAGAACCAGAGCGGGTGTACTTGCCTCGATAAATTGCAGTTTTTTGGTTTTGGTTTCTGCAATCATGCCCAGCTCCGTCCTATTCAGTTTGACATGCTCAGAGAAATCTTAGGATTTCTCGAAAATCAAACCCTTTTTAAACAAGTCTCGCTCAGAATCGTTCAATAGGTTGAAGATATGGGAATTTCGCGTAATTTTATTTCACATCCATTAGCGGTCGCGGCGTTGTTCATGGCAGGTGGCGCTTCGATCCACAAGGTTTTCGCCGTGAATGCCAAGCGCAATGCCGGAGATGAAGTCGCAAGAGAAGTTACCCTCACTTTCAAACCCTTTGCAAGCACAGTAAAGACTCGATTTGACGAGAAATACTTCTATGTTGAATCTGACGGAATGCCGGATCACCGAATGATGGTCGGAATCACCGCTTGGCAACAGCAAGTTCCCCTCCCACAACCCTACATTGGCCCCAATGCGTGGCAATTCCCACTCGTTCCTAAGGTTGCAGCCAATCCCTTGTCAGCAAAAGATCACTTCTTTCGAGGTGCAATCGCCATTGCAGCAAACGGGGTGTCGATTTTTAATCCCATCAAGAACGATGGACAGACTGACACTTTTCTCGCCGGGGAGCTCGATGAATTTGGAGGGCATTGCGGTCGAGCCGATGACTATCACTATCACATTGCGCCTCTTCATTTGCAAAAGCAAATCGGCAAAGGGCTACCCATTGCATATGCTCTTGATGGATACCCAATATATGGCTTGACTGATCTTGATGGCTCAACTCCGAAAGACCTGGATAAATTCAACGGGCATTCCGGGAAGGACGGCAAGTACCACTACCATTCGACCAAAAGCTATCCGTATATCAATGGCGGGTTTCATGGTGAAGTTACCGATAAGGGCGGACAAGTCGACCCTCAGCCTCGTGCTCAGGGCGTTCGACCAGCTGGAGAGCCGTTGCGTGGCGCGAAAATCAACGGCTTTGAAAAGCTTTCAGACGGTTCCTATAAAGTTACTTTCACATGGGAAAACAAAACCTATAACATTCAATACTCAGTTGCAAAAGATGGAACCGCTACCTTTAACTTTATTGATCCAGCCGGAAAGACGAATACTCAAAAGTACTTT
>JAYUOQ010000538.1:0-6328 GCA_043760685.1 Armatimonadota bacterium
CGTTCTTTCCAAGTCCAGATGATCACGAAGGCGACCATCACCATGATCGACCAACTGAGTATCTTGGAAGAATCGACTAACTGCCAGCCATTCACTTGATGTGGATATACCCATGCACCATGGTAGGTGCAGATATTCTCTCCAACCCAAACAAAGAATCCGATCAATCCAAACGCAACCGGCATGGGCATCTTGAGACGCTTACTTCGGCAAGTGAAGTTAGATAGTCCGGGACTAAAGAGAGCGACCAGCAGGACGCTAAGCCAGATTCGGTTGTCGCCCAATCGGCTGGAAGTAAAGAAATTAAGGTAGATGAGTGCGACGCCGAGTAAAGCAATCCACTTCTTAGGCATGCGGCTGAATTCCAAGTCAAAGACTCGGTAAGCCTGAAATATGTAGCTTGCTACTCCGGCATACATGAAGCCCGAGTAAAGCGGAACACCGGCGAATTTTGCGTAAGCAAACTCAGGATACGCCCAAGATCCATGCCTGACCTTATACAGTTCGAGTACCAGACCGACTACATGGAACACGCAGATGGCGATGAGTTCCCTCTTTGTTTCTAGCCCACGAAACCACATGAACGCTTGCATGCCGAGGCAGGTGACAAGCATGAAGTCATATCGAGGCAACAGGCTTTGCCAATGCGAAACGACCAGCATCGCAAAGATGAACAATGCGAACATTGACGCATGAACCTGCTTGACAAAAAAAGCCAAAAACTCCCGCATTGAAGGAATGAACATCAATTCGTTGGTGAAGGTTCCGAGCTACTTCATTTCCGGTTCGTCGGGATAGCAAAACCAAACTCCGTATCGGAAGAGTAAATATAGAAGGATCAACGGTATGGTCACGACAACGAAGGAGTGTATTCCGCCCATAATGACGAAGCCAATGTCCCCGCCAATGGTGGACGGAATGCCAAACCACTGTCGCGGAATGAGCCCCAGGGCGATGCAGAAGCTCACCGGAATTATCGAGATGGAAGCAATCGCGACCAGCAAGGTCACTTCACACGCGAGATTCAGGAGGCCAAAACCCAATGGTCGATTTTGGGCAGCGATAACAAACAGACCGACAAAAAAATGGCCGGCCAGTAGCCAATAAATCCAATCCACAGGCTTGTCTCCGAGAACCGAAAAAAGCACGAAGATATAGGCAAGCTCGCCAATCGCAAACGTGACGAGATTGTTGAACACGCAACGAACGTTTTGTTTGAACACTTGACTCTGTCCTACCGAAAGTTAACCGCAAAATGCTAACCACAAGTTCCTAGTCGTTATCGCTTCCCGAGAACGGTGAGCTATAGTTCGGTGGTTCCTTGGTGATCTGCACGTCGTGAGGATGGCTCTCGCGGAGTCCGGCGCCGGTTATCTTCATAAACTCAGCACTTTCATGGAGTTCGGCTAATGAGCCGGCTCCGACATAGCCAAAGCCAGACCGCATTCCGCCGACTAACTGCGCGACAGTATCCTTGAGAGCACCCTTAAACGGCACTCTGCCTTCGACACCTTCAGGAACGATGACCGCACCCGAATCCTTAATCTGCATATAGCGGTCGCTGGAACCCGACTTCATTGCTCCAACTGATCCCATGCCTCGATAGACTTTATAGGCCCGGTTTCGGTAGATCTCGATTTCGCCCGGGCTCTCTTCGCAACCGGCAAACATGTTGCCCATCATGACTGCGTTGGCACCAGCAGCAAGACACTTAACCACGTCTCCAGATGATCGGATGCCACCGTCGGCGATGGTTGGGATACCAAGGTCTCGGGCAGCCTCGGCACAGTCACGGACTGCGGTGAACTGCGGAACGCCGACACCCGCGACGATTCGAGTTGTACAAATTGATCCGGCACCGATACCGATTCGAAGACCATCAGCTCCCAATTCGTGAAGGGCTTTAACACCGGCCGCCGTAGCAACGTTTCCGGCAATAACCTTCAGATCGGGCAATCGCTCTTTTAACATCTTAAGGCAACTCATCACACCCTTTGAGTGACCATGGGCAGCGTCTATGACGACAAAGTCCACGCCGCCGTCATGAAGTTCCTTTGCCCTTTCATATGGTTCTCGGAGAGCTCCAATTGCTGCGCCAACAACCAATCGACCTTTCGCATCTTTGGTTGAATAGGGATGCTGTTGAACCTTGAGGATGTCCTTGATCGTGATGAGTCCTTTCAGGAAACCCTGTGCATCGACGATTGGGAGTTTTTCGATACGGTTTTGGGCAAGAATTTCTTGAGCTTGTTTAAGCGTTGTCCCTTCGGCTGCGGTGACCAAATCCTTCGAGGTCATTCGAAGGTGGATGGCTTGGGAATAATCGGATTCAAAGCGAATGTCTCGGTTGGTGAGAATCCCAACCAACTTCCCTTCTGCATCAACAATAGGAACTCCCGAAATGTGATACCGCTCCATTAATGTCACGGCATCTTGAAGAGTTTGGCCCGCTTCCAGCTTAAATGGCTTGGTAATGACGCCTGATTCGGACCGCTTTACCCGGTCAACAGCCGCAGCTTGTTCGTCAATTGACATGGTTCGGTGAAGAACGCCAACGCCGCCCTCTCGAGCCATGGCAATCGCAAGCCTAGCGTCCGTAACGGTGTCCATTGGGGCAGAAATAATCGGCACACTAAGCCGTATTCCGGGGAGTAATTGGGATCCGAGATCGACTTCGCTGGGGAGTACCTCAGTCTTGGCGGGGATTAAGAGAACATCGTCAAAACTAAGTCCTTCGCGGTAAGAAGCCATGCAAAAGTATGACACAAATTGACCACCTTAGAGGTCATCTCGGAGCTGAAAATCAGCAAGTTCACCAGCTTCCAGCGAACCCATATTTCCGGTGTCACCATTTACTTGGGCGCCTCTAACGGTGTAGGCAATTATTGCCTCAGACAGGGTGCAATTCTCCTCGTTGAGGAAACCCTCTGGACGGTTAACGGCTGCTTTGATTCCGTCCATTGGGGCGCCCGGAACGATGGGTCGATCTGAGCTAAAACTAAGCTTTAGGCCAGCATCGAGCACTGATCTCACTCTATTCAATTTGGAGGCAATTTCTGGCCCTAATTGACGTTTGTAAACGTGACCAAAACGCAATAGAAACTCGGGTTGCATGGTGATAAAGCAGTCTAGTTTCTGGAGTCGCTCGATTTGAGCATCACTGAGAATCATGGCGTGCTCAAGGCGATGCTTTGACGGGATTCCGGTTGATTCGAAGGCATCCATCACCAAATCTGATGCATAGTCACCGATGGCGTGAATGGCAACTTGATAGCCTGCATCACTTGCCACTTTTGTCATATTCTTGAGCTTTTCTGGGGAATAGATGAGTTGACCGCTCGTCCCAATTTCCGATGTTTTTTGACCATTCTTGGAGATCACCGGCCCATTCGCTGGATGACCCGAATATGAGCCATAGATTGCTGCAGTGGCCGATCCAATTGCTCCATCAGCAAAGAGCTTTACGCCCGCAATCCGTGTTCGATCCGGATCAGTAAACAAGGTCTCTTGCTCCCGCAAAGCTTCTAATCCAATCCCGCGTGGGCCAAAAACATCTCGCCACTGAATGTAAAGGCGAGTCCTTACTCGACATCCTCGAGCGGCGGCAATCTGATATGCTTCGAGTTCGTTGAGCAGGTGAAATCGCCCCGTCATCATGTCTGATGCGCATGTGATGCCAAGGTCGGCCATGCGGTCTCCCGCTGCCATGATTGCCTCAACCATCTCTTCAAGTGTTGGAGTTGGAGTAGCTTGCCAAACTCGTTCATGAGCATCCTCCAACAAAACTCCATTGAGCTTGCCGGAAGAGTCACGACAAAACTCTCCGCCTGATGGGTTGGCGATATCTTCAGTCACTTTTGCCAAAGCGAGTGCCACGGAGTTAGCCACGCTGCAGTGACCATTGTAGTGGCGCAACAAAATTGGACGTTCGGTAGAGATCGCGTCTAAGTCCTGAATGGTTAAGTGGTGTCCATCCTCGAACTTGTTATTGTCGTACTGGACGGCAAGCAACCAGCCATCTGGCTGTTCCCGGTGCCGATCTCGAACCATATCGAGGACATGCTCACGAGTTGAACATTGAGTAAGGTTCAGTTTAAGCAGGTCAAGTCCAGTCGGCAGAATATGACAATGTGAGTCGATAAACCCTGGGACCATGGTTCGTCCCTGGCAATCGATAATCGCACCGGCCTGGGGTACTTCAGGTGATGGAGCGACCACAACTCGGCCATCCTCCACAACCATTGTGCTCTCTATTCCGGTTGCGTACCAAATGAAGTTTTCGTATCTTGTTCGCATATCTCTCTTGTCACTCGATGGGCACTCTCAAGCGCACCTTCAATAAATCCGACCCACGTTGCGGTATGTTCTCCGGCAAAGTGAATTCTGCCGTGTGGAACCACCATATTCTCGGCGTGGCCAAGGGTATAGCCTGGGGCATAGTGTGAAAAGGCTCCGAGCGAATATGGATCGTTGATCCAGTCGAACATTTCCCCTTTGATAAAATGCTCCCTTGCTTCCGGGAAGTATTGAGTCAATTCGTATACTCCCGCGTTGATAGGGTCACCAAGTTTGGTCCACTCGACTGCCCTTTCACCGGTGATGTAGGCGGTCAAAACTGGTTTATCGCCTCGCGACCCGTCCCAAAGTTGTTGAAGTGATCCATCGCAATGCAATCGACCACAGAATCCTCGATCCTTCCACCAGGCTTGCTTAAATTCCCAAACAATTTTGATGGCTCTGCTCATGCCACAGGCCCCGATCGCGCACCGCTTTTTTCCATCGAGAGCAGGTTCGAAAATGACACGTTCAAGGCATCGCGGCGGAAGAGTCAGAATGACTTCGTCAAAGGACTCGGAATGAGAATCAAAGTGTAAATCAGCCCCCCGTGAAGAATGTTGGACCTTAACTAATGGCATCCCGAATCGAACTTCTCCCTTCAGATCACTTCTCATTTGTTCAAGCAAGTTAGTGAAACCTAACGGTGGACGGTAAGCACTCATCTCGCTTTCGCCTCGATTCAGATTTTCTCGGTTAATATAGTGGACATAACCTGCAAGCCACCCTAATAGGCCGATCTCGCTTAGATCGTCTCCTTCATCGCTCCGAAGGTTGGCCGTCATCCACCAATGCCCTCGGTCACTAACGCAATGCTGACGAACAAACGACGCCAAGGTTAGAGAATCGTACTTTGCGAATTTTTTATTGGACCAAGCCGGAAGTGTGAGTTCTCTTGCCATCGAACGTGCCATCAATTCAACTGTCTTTTCATCTCTTAGCAGATCAGTCCAAAGGTCGTCAGTTCGCTTAATTTCTCCCTTAAAAATAGCTAAAGCTGGCTCTCGAATTGCCTCGTCTAGGTTGCCTTGATACTTTTCGACCAAGGCATGAACTAGGGGTTGATCGGAATCAATCCACTCTCCACCCGCCTCAAATGAGGCACCTTCTGAATCCGAAATAGTATTTAAACGACCTCCAATTCGATCCCTGGCCTCAAATACGGTTACTTGGCAACCAACGGCCTCTAGCAGCAGGGCCGCTTGCAAACCTGAGATTCCCGCACCAACAACCCCGACCCTCACTTCTTGCCTCGACAAGCATAAAGGCCGAACAATGAAACGACCAACCCGATTGCGCCGAAAAGCCTCATCAAACCGGCAGCATAGCCAAAAACCATTGCCGAGACGGCAATGCCAGCAATAAAGATAGTCGCTTTAGGATTGAATGGCTTGGTGAGCGCTACAAATCCTCCGCCGAAGCAGATAATCAAGACAAAAGGAATGATCATCGCCTTGATCAACATGATGCAACGGTCCTCAACTGGTCCACTTGACTTTGAGAGTTAACTCTGACTAGGTAAGTATGATCTGGGTTACTGATACCAAATTCCAACGGCTGGTTCCTCACCACGCCAACCCGACGTTCTTTTGCCAAGTTCACGAGTGACTCGTGCTCCGGTCCAAGAAGTGCAACTTCGAAAGCATCGTGGAACTGCCAGACGCTTTGGACTGCCATGACTGGCCCATCGGCAGCGATTCCGATGTGCTTCACGTGCCCCTCTTGTTTGGCGAACTCTAAAGCGGCAAGGGCACCGTTGATTTGGTACTCCTCGACAACTCGCCGGACCCTCAGAAAGTAGAAGTCGATCATTTCCCGTCCCAGGCTAGAAAGGACTTCAATCAAGTGAGCCTGCATGAGGTCGGTGGCGTGATCTTGGCTAGTTGCTCGCTCGTAATGAGTCGAGCTCTTGACACTGAGGATTTCGGTTCCACCCCGCAAGAATCCACCCCACAAAGCAGGTTGCGAGGTGATGTCGATGGGGATGTTGAGA
>JAYUOQ010000539.1:0-2497 GCA_043760685.1 Armatimonadota bacterium
GCATATCGAGACCGCCAAAAAGGTTGTTCAGTACTTCTCGCTTGCATCGATTACGGTGGGAGACGCACGCGGAACAAAATTTCCTGACGAATCATTTGACGTCGTTCTCCTATTTGGTCCGCTGTACCACTTGATAGAAAAACGCGATCGGATCAAGGCGCTAGGGGAGGCTAAGCGGGTTCTTAAGCCCGGTGGACGCCTCATGGCTGTATGTATTTCTAAGTACGCATCACTGATGGACGGATTTCAATCGAGGTTTATCGAAGACCCCTACTTTCGCTCGATTGTCGACCAAGATCTGATCGATGGTCAGCATCGAAATCCAGACAATCATCCTCACTATTTCACAACGACTAAGTTCCATGAGCCAACCGAGTTTCAAAGGGAGATCGAAGAAGCTGGCTTCTTTGATGTAAAACTTCATGCCGTTGAAGGGTTTGGAAGTCAGTTGGCTGACCTCGAAAGTCAAATGAATGATGAGGCGAAAAAGGAAATCTTGTTTGACTATCTGCGGATGGTTGAGTCAGAACCGTCGCTACTAGGAAGTTCGCCACATATTATGGCGGTGGCGCGAAAGTGGATTGCTCCTCGGGAGTAGTAGTTTTGAACCCAAAGGTTGCATTTGGATGGTTCGCCCTCACCCCCTTGTCCCCCTCTGCCTCTTCAAAAGGTGCCTTTTTGGCACCTTTTGACAAGGACTCTCATCCAAAGAGACAGGAGAGGGGGAGATAACTAACCGCCGATCTTGCCGTTCTTACCGACCTTAGGAACAAACTTGTTGATCTTCTTCGGTGGCAATTTCGCCAGTTCTTCCATCAGGTGCTTAACTGCCGCTTCGAGCTGAGGATCTTGACCAAGGACAACCAAATCTGGGCGCATATCGATGTCCATATCTGGGTCGATTCCTTGGTTCTCGGCAATGATTTCTCCAGACTCTGGATTATAGATCGAGAATGTCGGAGCCGTTAGGTTTCCGCCGTCTATTAAGCTGTAACCACCGCTGATGCCAACTAGCCCACCCCAGGTTCTCTTTCCGATCAACTTGCCCCTGTTAGCTTGTCTAAACAAATACGGGAAGAAGTCTCCGCCCGATCCGGCATATCCGTTGATCAGCATCGCCATTGGTCCTTCAATCGTGGGAGCATCAGGTTGGTGTGCTCCGTTCCTTGGTTGAATCATTGCTTTCTTCTTTCGAGCCAATGTGTCAACAAACCAAGGTTGGATGTATCCACCACCGTTCCATCGCTCATCCACAATCATGGCTTCCTTGTCAGTCTGAGAATAGAATCCGCGAACAAAGTCACTTGATCCTGGACCGGCAGTATCTTCGATGTGCATGTAGCCAATTCGACCATTTGAGAGCTTCTGAACCATCTTACGGTTATTCTCAACGAACTCGTAATATCTAGAAGGAACGTCGGAGGCAATTGGTTTTACTCGAACTTTCCGCGCACCACTCAACGATGGGATACTATTAACACTGAGCGTTACGGACTTGCCGACTTTGCCCAACAGAAACTGTCCAGGATTTGTTTCGGCGGTGACTGGTTTACCATCAATTGCAACGAGATATTCACCGTCTTGAACATCGATCCCTGGCAACCCAAGAGGCGTCTGATATTGCTCGAAATCGTTGGATCCGCGTACGATTCGCTTGAACGCAACCATTCCGTTTTTGACTTCGTAGTCGGCCGCCAATGTGCCAACTGGCACCCGATTAAATGGTGCGCTACCAATATCGCCAGGAGCCTGAACGTATGCATGCCCCGTGCCAAGTTCGCCGATCATCATTCCGAGGATGTAATTCAGATCAGAACGGTGGTTTGCCCATTCTAGGTAGCCTTCATATTGCTTGAGAATGGCGTTCCAATCGGCACCGTTCATATTTGGATCGTAGAAGTTATCTCGCTCATATCTCCAAGCATCTACCAAGATTTGATGCCATTCTTCTCGAGGATCAATGACGGCTTCTAGGTTTGACAGGTCGGCTCGACTTGGAGTCGCAGCCGTTAGCCCAGGTTGAACGGTAACGATTTGGACGCCTCCAGGAACCATGACCGCCATCTTCGATTTGGAAGCGTTGAATACGAATGGTCCAATGCCTTCATAAATCGGAGTCGAAGCCTTTGCCCCCATTGTGTATTGGAACAATGTGCCATTGTTAACATAGAAGAACCCGTTGTCTGCGCTCGAAAGACCGCCATATTGGCTAACTCCCATCGGTAAGGCAATGACTCGACTTTGAATTCCGGCGAAATCAATGTCAGGACCAGATTTTGGCTTTTCGTCTTCTTTCTTTTCGTCCTTTTTGGTGGAGTCTGGCTCTTCATCATTCTTATCGAGGAATGGATTAGGAGTATCCGCCTTAAGGGAAACGGCATACAACCTTTCTGTAGCATCTACCTTTAAGCTGAACTCGTTTCGACCAAGCCCTAGGTTGGACCCCCGACGGGAAAATAGCCTATTCAACCGCCGAAGGCAATCCGTACTTGGGTCG
>JAYUOQ010000540.1:0-2495 GCA_043760685.1 Armatimonadota bacterium
GCCAATCCTCGCTTCAGCGACTTCCCCTCAACGACGATCGGATCGCCTCCGAATGCCGTGTCATAAGCAGGGATGTTGCCGGCCTTCCAAATGTAATAAAGGTCCGACAAGTAGGTTGTTCCTGTTCGAGTGACCATGTATTTCTCGGCTGGTACGGGCTTAGGCGCGGGCAAAAGGCGTCCTCGACTCCCGATTTTCACAAGACGACTCTCATGTTTTGCGAGCTCAACCGTAAACATGTCCTTGAACTTGCCAATGTCTTTTCGCTCCCATAGGTCACGGACGGGTTGAGTCCCTTTGAGCCCAATTTGTTTCCAAGCCACGGAGACATTCGCTTTTGCATCGCCTTTATTGAGCATAAAAACCGCAGTTGTTCCGTCCGCAAGTGGTTTGTTATATACGTCTATCTTCCCATCGGAAAAGACTTTGTAACCTTGAATGCCGCGCTTATCCTGATCAACCGCAATAACTTCTGGAGCAGTCAAGATCATCTTAATTTCGCTCTTCATGGAGCGAAGATCGTTACCCGCCATCAACGGTGCCGCAAGGATACACCAAAGACCAAAATGAGTTCGATTCAACATCGTTTTTTGCGCATCGGAACCGTCGGTGATATTGCCAACCTGGAGCATGTCCGGATCATTCCAATGTCCAGGCCCAGCAAATTGGCCGAGACCATTGAATGCAGGATGAATCGAGCTACTGCCTCCAGAAGTTTCCGCACATCCATAGATCGAATCCATAAATGGATAGATATCGTATGAAGTTCGCCAGAGTTGAGACGAATCCTTTCCGCCCCATGCCCAAGCGGCATTACCAAAATCTGAAATACTCAGCACCATCGGGCGACCAGCTGCATCAATGGATTTTCGATACAATCCGTAATCATCCGGACTCATGTGACCGTTGCTCTCGGCATAGCAACTGTCCATCTTTACATAGTCAACTCCCCATTCAGCGAAAGTTTCCATATCAATTTTTTCATGACCAAGACTGCCGGGTAACCCCTGGCAAGTTAACTTCCCACGATCTTCATAAATTCCAAATTTGAGACCTTTACTGTGAATGTAGTCGCCAATTGCTTTCATGCCGTTGGGAAACTTTGCGGGATCAGCTTGGAGTCGCTTATTGCTGTCGCGGTCCTTCGCCATCCAAGCATCATCCAGCACCAAGTAAACGTATCCGGCATCTCGCATTCCCGAGTTCACCATCTCGTCAGCAATGGCACGAATCTTCTTCTCGTCGATGTCTTTTTCAAACGCGTTCCAACTGTTCCACCCCATCGGTGGCGTTAACGCCAACACTGGCATTGCCTTCTTGGCATTTTGGGCATGAACACCCAAAATCGCAGTCGGAATAATGGCAAGGACCCCTGATAGGTAGTAAACGGCTTTTGGCGAAAGCATCGCCGAATTATACGCCTCTAAGAGCAAGCGGATGCTGTAAATATTTGGCGGTCAGTAAGGGATTCGAACCCTTGAAATCTTGCAATTTACATGATTAGCAATCATGCGCATTCAACCACTCTGCCAACTGACCGGACAGGTGTTAACTCCGACTGAACGGAGAATGTTGAATAGCTAAAATGATCATTTGCGATTCAGGACGACAACACTGGCAGAGCGAGAGGGATTCGAACCCTCGAGACGTTTCCGCCTACACGGTTTCCAACCGTGCTCCTTCGACCACTCGGACATCGCTCTACGTCGTCGGGTTTTATTATGGCGCATTTCCAACATTCCAGGATGCAACGGACACAAAAAATCCCTTCATCGTTCCTAACTGATGAAGGGATCAAGATCAAGGCAAATTAGAAATAACCGTTCCCAATTTGTCAAAGACGAAACGGCTACAAGCTAATGAAGCGAGCAAATACCGTACTGATGAATGTTGATGGCAACCCGTCGGCTGGCAACTTGTTAGTCCAAGTAACCCCACCATCAGATGATATGGAGAGACCATTATTGGTCCCAACATAAAGGACAGCGTTCGACACCGATACCGAAGTAACCGTGTTCCCGCCAAGGCCGTCGGCTGTGGTCTTGTTGATGAAGGTTGCTCCACCATCAGTCGAAACCGAGAGGCCGCCGTTGGTACCCACTAGCATCGCTGAACCACTTAAAGTGATGCAGTTAATATAGTTAGATCCCAAGCCATTTGCCGTTGTCTTGGTGCTGTAGTTATTCCCACCGTCACTAGACACAGACAAGCCAGTCGTGGTCCCAACGTATACGTTGTTTCCGGTCATCCTGACCGCAAACACATTGTCACCAGCTAAGCCAACTTCTCCGTCTTGATTGGTCCAAGTAGTCCCACCATTGGGGGAAGTAGACATTCCGCTGTTCGTGGCAACCCGAATGGTCGAGCCGCTCACATCGATGTCCCGAATACTGACTCCTCCAAGTCCATTGGCTGTTGTCTTATTGACCCATGAAAGTCCGCCGTTGGTTGAGATTGAGAATCCTCCACTCGTACCGGCATAGAGGGTTCCAGTT